>NZ_JBFODM010000079.1:0-63980 GCF_040908325.1 Aeromonas sp. R4-1 | reverse complement strand
GAGCACCACAATTGCTCTGTTTTACGATATTCAATACGAACCGCCGGAATAGCGCCATATTCTCGACCGCATCCTCCATCGCTATCCTGGAAGCATCCTCGTTGAACACCACATCAAGAATGTAATGCTGGCTGTTCTCTATCCGCCAGTGCTGCCGTATATAGTGCCCTAGCAGCTTGTGCTTGGGGGATAACGAGCTGACATAGTAAGAGGTATCTACCGTTCCTTTTCCGTTGGCGCTGCGGTGACGCTCAACGGCAATGATGCTGCGGATTGTCGGCCATTTCTCCGTCAACTCTGGCGGTAATTTGGCTTTTAATTGAAACACATAACGCTCTTCCTGGCGGCCATGTCCACTCTCTTTGTGCTCGACGACAATCTTCTCTTTCTGGGCGTCAAACAGTGACTGGAATTGCGATTGAACCGCTTGATACAGCTTCGGTTGATTATTCTTGACCTGTACCACTACATGAGCCTTCTTCTCGCTGATTTTCTCCAGTGTCTCACGCTGACAATGCAACGCATCGAGTGTGACAACGGCTCCTTTTAGCTCAAGAATGTCCAGCATATCTTTGACGGTTTCGATTTCCCCCTTCTTGTTAGGGGTTGCTTTCTGGCTTAACACCAGCCCATTTTCGGTATCGTAAGCCGTGACCAACTGAAGCGCATCCTTGGCATTTCCCCGAAAGGAGCCGCGTAACACCTTGCCATCAAAGGCAATGATGGGTTTGCCCTGATGAGTGCGCTGTTCATTGACCCAGCACAGCAACGCTTCAAGCAAGGTATCGATGACAATGCAGCGCAGAATGCGGGCAACCGTGTGACGCCGCGGGATGCCGTTGGCAAAGGGGCGATGCTGACGGAGCCAATCGATCTTTGAATCGCCATAGGTTTCGATGTCATTCCAGCCCTCGGCACCACTCATGATGGCACTGATGACAAGGAACATGACATCAACCAGGTTATGTTTACGATTGATCTCAGAGCGAGTTTCTTCGACAAGGGTAAGGTGTTCAATCAACGTCATAGCGCGTGCCTCCTGCATGGAGACGCGATTAGATCACAGACGATCTGCCTGTTCAAATTTCATTAACAAAGTGCGATCCCGCCCTGCCACCACTACCACCATTGCTGCCATCCCCACCGCCGGTTCCGCCACCAGTTCCACCATTGCCGCCACCCCCACCGCCGGTTCCGCCACCACTTCCTCCATTGCTGCCGCCACCACCTCCGGTTCCTCCACCAGTGCCACCGTTACTGTCTCCCCCATCGATCGGGGGAATATTTGGAAATACCGGATTGTTCTGGTTTCTCGAATCGAGGAAGCAGTTGAAAGAACCATCCGCATTGAGGAGATCCAGTTTGTGAGTCCCGTTAAGGTCATCAAGTACTACAGGTGAGACACTCAAGTGCAACGACGCGCGGTTTGCATTCCAACTATCGATTTCAGATACCCCGGGAGCAGAGAGGCGAAAATTACCCCCGGAACCTGGACTTGAAAGCCATAGTGATACCGAATTGTCAGCCGAACGCCCAAGAAACTCTAGATGCTGCCCCGGTTGCCTGTTCGGGCAATCCGCCGCCCATGCTGTTGGCAAGCAGATACTGGTAAGGCAGCCAATTCCCAAAATACGTGAAATCATTATGTCCTCCTGACACTACGTTATCTCACTGACATCCTTGCATGACTTTTAGCATTACCCACAAACAGGTCACTCGATGCAATGGGTAAAGGAACAAATCAATCTGACAAGTTCAAATCGCAGACTATTTTAGTATCCACACTGTTTCTGGTCTCCTGTAATAAAATTCGTTTAGCGCCTGAATCGCGATGATTGATTAAATCAAACCACTTTAAAACCCATAAAAAATGCCGCCCATCGGGCGGCATTTTTATTAGAGATAACGGGCTAACGGGAATTACCAGCCGGTGACTTCGCGCAGGGCCTTGCCGATATCGGCCAGGGAGCGGACGGTTTTCACGCCAGCATCTTCCAGCGCGGCAAACTTCTCGGCGGCAGTACCCTTGCCACCGGAGATGATGGCGCCAGCGTGGCCCATCCGCTTGCCGGGAGGGGCAGTAACACCGGCGATATAGGAGACCACCGGCTTGGTGACGTGGGCCTTGATATAGGCGGCCGCGTCTTCCTCGGCGTTGCCGCCGATCTCGCCGATCATCACGATCGCTTCGGTCTGCGGGTCGTTCTGGAACATCTCCAGAATGTCGATAAAGTTGGAGCCCGGGATGGGGTCGCCACCGATACCGACGCAGGTGGACTGGCCAAAGCCCTCGTCAGTGGTCTGCTTGACCGCTTCGTAGGTCAGGGTGCCGGAGCGGGAGACGATGCCCACCTTGCCCGGCTTGTGAATGTGGCCCGGCATGATGCCGATCTTGCATTCACCCGGGGTGATCACGCCCGGGCAGTTGGGGCCGATCATCCGTACGCCGGTCTCTTGCAGCTTCACTTTGACGTCCAGCATATCCAGCGTCGGGATGCCTTCGGTGATGGTGACAATCAGCTTGATGCCCGCGTCGATCGCTTCCAGGATGGCATCCTTGCAGAACGGCGCCGGCACATAGATGACGGAGGCGGTGGCGCCGGTCGCTTCGACCGCGTCACGGACGGTGTTGAACACCGGCAGGCCCAGATGGGTGGTGCCGCCCTTACCCGGAGAGACGCCGCCCACCAGCTGTGTACCATAGGAGAGCGCCTGCTCGGAGTGGAAAGTACCCTGACCGCCGGTAAAGCCCTGGCAGATGACTCGGGTGTCCTTGTTGATCAGTACGCTCATCAGTTGGCCTCCGCTGCTTTGACGACTTGCTGCGCGGCATCGGTCAGACTCTTGGCCGCAATGATGTTGAGGCCGCTCTCGGCCAGCTTGATACCACCCAGCTCGGCGTTGTTGCCTTCCAGACGGACCACGACGGGCACCTTGACCCCCACTTCCTTGACCGCACCGATAATGCCTTCCGCGATCATGTCGCAGCGCACGATACCGCCAAAGATGTTGACCAGCACCGCTTTGACGTTGCTGTCGGAGAGGATGATCTTGAACGCCTCGGTTACGCGCTCCTTGGTGGCGCCGCCGCCGACGTCAAGGAAGTTGGCCGGCTTGCCGCCGTGCAGGTTGACGATGTCCATGGTGCCCATGGCCAGACCCGCGCCGTTGACCATGCAGCCGATGTTGCCATCGAGGGCCACATAGTTCAGCTCCCACTGGGCGGCGTGCGCTTCGCGGGGATCATCTTGTGACGGGTCGTGCATCTCGCGCAGCTTGGGTTGACGATACAGTGCGTTGGCATCGATGTTGATCTTGCCATCCAGGCAGTGCAGGTTGCCCTGCGCGGTGATCACCAGCGGGTTGATCTCCAGCAGCGCGAAATCGCAATCCAGGAACATCTGGCCCAGACCCATGAAGATCTTGGTGAACTGTTTGATCTGATCGCCGACCAGACCCAGCTTGAAGGCCAGTTCGCGGGCCTGATAAGCCTGCGGACCCACCAGCGGATCGATGGCCGCCTTGTGGATCAGATGGGGGGTTTCGTGAGCGATCTTCTCGATATCCACGCCACCTTCGGTCGAGGCCATGAAGACCACGCGGCGAGAGCCACGGTCAACTACGGCGCCCAGGTAGAGCTCTTTGGCGATGTCGGTGCAAGATTCCACCAGGATCTTGGTGACCGGCTGGCCGTTGGCGTCGGTCTGGTAGGTCACCAGATTTTTGCCAAGCCAGTTTTGGGCAAAAGCACGGATCTCGTCCTTGCTCTTGGCCACTTTCACGCCGCCCGCTTTACCGCGGCCACCGGCGTGTACCTGGCATTTGACGACCCAGGTATTGCCGCCAATCTTGTCGGCCGCTTCGGCCGCTTCTTGTGGGGTAGCACAGGCATAACCTTCGGAGACCGGCAGGCCATACTCGGCAAACAGCTGTTTTGCCTGATATTCATGCAGATTCATAGATGCTCTATCCGTGTTGTAGGTATTTCCGTCCGGGGCTGGTGTTTCTCAATCCCCTGTGAATGGGGGCCTGGGCGGCCCCTCGTTATCTTTCAATCGCTCGGGTATTACTCAAACGTCCAGCAGCACATCCGGCTCGGGGCGCAAACCCCTTGCCCGGGTGCCACAGGCTTAGACGTCCAGCAACAGACGGGTCGGGTCTTCCAGCAGCTCCTTGACGGAGACCAGGAAGCCTACCGATTCGCGTCCGTCGATGAGACGGTGATCGTAGGAGAGCGCCAGATACATCATCGGCAGGATCTCGACCTTGCCGTCAACGGCCATCGGGCGATCCTGGATCTTGTGCATGCCCAGAATGGCGCTCTGGGGCGGGTTGATGATCGGGGTGGACATCAGGGAGCCGAACACGCCACCGTTGGTGATGGTGAAGTTGCCGCCAGTCAGTTCATCCACGGTCAGCTTGCCGTCACGGCCCTTGCCCGCCAGATCCTTGATGGCCTTCTCGATGTCCGCCAAGCTCATGTTGTCGCAGTCGCGCAGCACCGGCGTCACCAGACCACGGGGGGTAGAGACGGCGATGCTGACGTCGAAGTAGTTGTGGTAAACCACGTCATCACCATCGAGCGCCGCGTTCACTTCCGGATAGCGCTTGAGGGACTCCACCACCGCCTTCACGTAGAAGGACATAAAGCCGAGCTTGATGCCGTGCTTCTTCTCGAAGATCTCGCCGTACTGCTTGCGCAGATCCATGATGGGCTTCATGTTGACCTCGTTGAAGGTGGTCAGCATGGCGGTGGTGTTTTTCGCTTCCAGCAGACGCTCGGCAATGCGCTTGCGCAGACGGGTCATCGGTACCCGCTTGTCGGTACGACCACCCAGCGGGGCAACCTTGGCTGCCGGGGCTGCAGTTGCGACCGGTGTGGCTGCCGCAGGCTGGCTCTTGGCCTTGATGAAGGCTTCCACATCATCCTTGGTGATGCGACCGCCCTTGCCGGTACCGGTCAGCTTGGTCACGTCGATGTCGTGCTCGCCAATCAGGCGGCGCACCGAGGGGCTCAAGCCATCGGCACCATCATCGGCCACCGCTTCAGCCGGCTTCTCCTTGGTCTCTTCACCGGCCACCGGGGCGGCGGTGAGGATGGCAATCAGTTGACGGGACAACACAGTCGCCCCTTCCCCTTGCAGAATATCCCCCAGCACACCGGCTTGCGGTGCCGGCACTTCCAGCACCACCTTGTCGGTCTCGATGTCGACCAGCACTTCGTCACGGGCGACCAGATCGCCCGGTTTTTTGTGCCAGGTGGCGATAGTGGCATCGGCCACTGATTCCGGCAGATCCGGTACCTTGATTTCGATAGTCATCCAATCAGTTCCTTTTTACTTCTATGCCAGAGGCTTTACAGGGTAAGGGCATCTTCCACCAAGGCTTTTTGCTGCTTGGCGTGGACAGACATGTAACCGACGGCCGGTGAGGCTGACGCGGGGCGACCGGCATAACGCAGGGTGGCTCCGGCTGGCAGCACGCCATCGTAGTGGTGACGGGTGCAGTACCAGGCGCCCTGGTTCTGCGGCTCTTCCTGACACCAGACAAAGTCGGTGACGTGGCTGTAATCAGCCAGAATGGCGCGCACTTCCTCTTCCGGGAAGGGGTAGAGCTGCTCAATTCGCACCAGTGCCACATCTTGCTGCTCGGCCTTGCGACGGGCATCGAGCAGGTCGTAGTAGACCTTGCCGGAGCAGAAGACCACCCGCTTGACCGCTTTCGGATCCAGCGCATCGATCTCGCCGATGGCGTTCTGGAAGGTACCTTCCGCCAGTTCTTCAAGCTTGCTCACCGCCAGCGGATGGCGCAGCAGGGATTTGGGGGTCATCACGATGAGCGGACGGCGCATCGGGCGCACAACCTGACGACGCAGCATATGGAACACCTGCGCCGGGGTTGAGGGCACGCACACCTGCATGTTGTGCTGGGCGCACATCTGCAGATAACGCTCCAGACGGGCGGAGGAGTGCTCCGGGCCCTGCCCCTCGTAACCGTGCGGCAGCAGCATGGTCAGGCCGCACATCCGGCCCCACTTCTGCTCACCGGAGGAGAGGAACTGATCCACCACTACCTGGGCACAGTTGGCGAAGTCGCCGAACTGGGCTTCCCAGATGGTGAGGCCAGCCGGCTCGGCGCTGGCGTAACCATATTCAAAGGCCAGTACCGCGTTCTCGGTCAGCACAGAGTCATACACCTCGAACGGGCCTTGCTCGTCGTGCAGGTTGCACAGCGGAGTGTAGGTGCTGGCATCGGTCTGGCTGTGCAGCACGGCGTGGCGGTGGAAGAAGGTGCCCCGGCCGGAGTCTTCACCGGTAAAGCGGATGCGGGAACCCTTGTCCACCAGAGTGGCGTAGGCCAGGGTTTCGGCAAAGCCCCAATCCACCAGCTTCTCGCCAGCGGCCATCAGACGGCGGTCTTCGTAAATCTTCTCGACCTGACGCTGTAGCACGTGAGTGGCCGGATACTGGCTCACCCGCTCGCCGAGGCTCTTAAGGTGATCCATCGGCACGGCACTCTCATAGGCCATGTTCCAGTCGTGGCCCAGATAAGGGGTCCAGTCGACGGAGTGCAACTCCATCGGCCGCCACTCCTTGCTCACCCGCTCGCCGCGATCCAACGCTTCGCGATACTCGTTGACCAGTTCGGTCGCCCGCTCCTGAGCGAGGCTTCCCTCGGCCACCAGCTGATCGGCGTAGATCTTGCGCGGGGTCGGGTGCTGCTTGATCTTCTGGTACATCAGCGGCTGAGTGGCGCTCGGCTCGTCCGCTTCGTTGTGACCGTGACGACGGTAGCAGACCAGCTCGATCACCACGTCGCGTTTGAAGGTGTTGCGGTAATCCAAGGCAATCTGGGTCACCAGCACCACGGCTTCCGGATCATCCCCGTTGACGTGCAGCACCGGCGCCTGCACCGCCTTGGCGATGTCGGTGCAATATTCGGTGGAACGCAGGTCACGGATATAGGAGGTGGTGAAACCAACCTGGTTGTTGATGACGATGCGCACCGTCCCGCCGACACCATAAGCACGGGTCTGGGACATGTTGAAGGTCTCGGCCACCACGCCCTGACCGGCCATGGCCGAGTCACCGTGAATGGTGATGGGCAACACGCTGGAGCCATCCTTGTCACCGCGACGATCCATACGGGCACGGACCGAGCCGATGACCACAGGGTTGACGATCTCGAGGTGAGAGGGGTTGAACGCCAGCGCCAGGTGGACGTTGCCACCCGGGGTGGCGAAGTCGGAGGAGAAGCCCATGTGGTACTTCACATCACCGGTACCCCAGGATTCGCCATGCTTGCCGGCAAACTCGTCGAACAGATCCTGAGCGCGCTTGCCCAGCACGTTGATCAGCACGTTGAGGCGACCGCGGTGGGCCATACCGATAACGGCCTCTTTGCAGCCCTGCTCACCGGCGCGACGGATCAGCTCCTTGAGCATGGGGATCATGGCGTCGCCACCTTCCAGCGAGAAGCGCTTGGCTCCCGGGAACTTGGCGCCCAGATATTTCTCCAGCCCTTCGGCAGCGGTCAGGCTCTCGAGGAAACGGGTCTTCTCTTCGAGGGTGTAGCTCCCCTTCCCTTCAATGGATTCGAGACGCTGTTGCAGCCAGCGCTTCTCTTCCGTGGAGGTGAGGTGCATGTAGTCGGCGCCGATGGAGCCGCAATAGGTCTTCTTCAGCGAGGCGTAGAGGTCGGAGAGCACCATGGTCTCGCGACCGATGGCGTAGGAGCCCACATTGAAGGTGGCCTCCATATCTGCGCCCTGCAGGTTGTGGAACGCGGGATCCAGTTCGGCAACGGTTTCACGCTGCCACAGGCCCAGCGGGTCCAGATTGGCATTCTGGTGACCACGGAAACGGAAGGCGTTGATCAGCTGCAATACCCGCACCTGCTTGGCATCCACTTGCGGATCGGAGACGGGGGCACTGTAGCGAGAGGGATCCTTGGCCAGACGACGGAAATAATCGCGGACCTGGGAGTGGGGTTGTTCAACCGCATGGCCATTGACCTGGGGCAGCTCGCTAAACAGGCTGCGCCACTCGTCGGACACGGAGTCAGGATTTTCCAGGAAGGATTCGTACAAATCCTCAATATAGCTTGCATTCGCACCAGCCAGGTGAGATGACTCCAACCAGGCCTTCATCACGCCGTTATGCATTTCTATCCCTTGTACTTCTTGTTACTGCTGCGCAGCTTGTAGGGGTCAAATAGCCATCCTGCCACGGGTGGGATGGCTATCCAGAGGTCGGGCCAGCACCTGGCCGGCCCTGATACTAAACAGCCCGATTGAGCAACATCGACTTGATCTGGCCAATCGCCTTGGTCGGGTTCAAGCCTTTCGGACAGACGTTCACGCAGTTCATGATGCCATGGCAGCGGAACACGCTGAAGGCGTCGTCCAGATTCCCCAGTCGTTCGGTGGTCGCGGTGTCGCGGCTGTCAGCCAGCCAGCGGTAGGCGGCGAGCAGCCCGGCCGGACCGATGAACTTGTCGGGATTCCACCAGAAGGAGGGGCACGAAGTGGAGCAGCAGGCACAGAGAATGCACTCGTACAGGCCGTCAAGCTTGGCGCGCTCTTCGGGGGATTGCAGGTGCTCACGCACCGGCGGCAACTTGTCATCATTGATGAGGAAGGGTTTGACCTTCTCCCACTGGGTGTAGAACTGGGTCATGTCGATCACCAGATCACGGATCACCGGCAGGCCGGGCAAGGGGCGGATAACGACGTTATTGCCCTTCTTCAGCAGGTCGGAGAGCGGGGTGATACAGGCAAGACCGTTCTTGCCATTCATGTTGAGACCGTCTGATCCACAGACCCCTTCGCGGCAAGAGCGGCGGAAGGCGAGCGTGGGATCCAGCTCTTTCAACTGGATCAGTGCGTCGAGCACCATCATGTCGGAACCTTCAGGAATATCAAGACGATATTCCTTCATATGGGGGACGTTATCAACATCCGGATTGTATCTGTAGACAGAGAATGTGACGTTCATAGGGCTGGCTCCGCAATCAGTAAGTCCGGACCTTGGGCGGGAACGCCTCACGGGTCTTGGGTGACATGTTGACAGCGCGACGGGTCATGGACTCGGTGTCCGGATGATAGAGGCTGTGGCACAGCCAGTTCTCATCGTCGCGATCCGGGAAGTCGAAGCGGCAGTGAGCACCGCGACTCTCGGTACGGAAGTTGGCGGCAACCGCCGTGGCAAACGCCGTCTCCATCAGGTTGTCCAGCTCCAGGCACTCGATGCGCTGGGTGTTGAACTCTTTGGAGGTGTCATCCAGACGGGCTGACTTGAGGCGTTCGCGGATAACCTTGAGCTCGGCCAACCCTTCTGCCATCGCAGCACCTTCGCGGAACACCGAGAAGTTATTCTGCATGCAGCGCTGCAGGTCTTTGCGGATCTGCACCGGGTCTTCCCCGTCACGGCAATTTTCCCAGCGGTTGAAGCGGGCCAGTGCGGCATCCAGATCCGACTCGGAAGCATCGCGGCCGTGATCCATCTCGCCCAGGGTGTTGACCAGATGCATGCCGGCAGCGCGGCCAAACACCACCAGATCCAGCAGGGAGTTGCCACCCAGACGGTTGGCACCGTGTACGGAGACGCAGGCAATCTCGCCCACCGCAAACAGACCGACCACCGGTACATCGTTGCCATTCTTGTCCTGAGTCAGGCACTGGCCATTCACGTTGGTCGGCACGCCGCCCATCATGTAGTGGCAGGTCGGAATGATCGGGATCGGCTCTTTGACCGGATCCACGTGGGCGAAGGTGCGAGAGAGCTCGCAGATCCCCGGCAGACGGGATTCCAGCACCTCTTTGCCGAGGTGATCCAGCTTGAGCTTGATGTGCGGGCCCCAAGGACCATCGCAGCCACGGCCTTCACGGATCTCGATCATGATGGAGCGGGCCACCACGTCGCGACCGGCCAAGTCCTTGGCGTTCGGGGCGTAACGCTCCATGAAGCGCTCGCCATCTTTATTGAGCAGATAGCCGCCTTCACCACGGCAACCTTCAGTTACCAGCACCCCTGCCCCGGCGATGCCGGTCGGGTGGAACTGCCACATTTCCATGTCCTGCACGCCGACGCCGGCACGCAACGCCATGCCGACACCGTCACCTGTATTGATGTGGGCATTGGTGGTGGACTGGTAGATACGACCGGCACCGCCAGTCGCCAGCACGGTGGCCTTGGCCTTGAAGTAGACCACTTCACCGCTCTCCATATCGATGGCAGTACAACCCACCACATGGCCATCCTGGTTTTTCACCAGATCCAGCGCATACCACTCGGAGAAGACGGTGGTCTTGTTCTTGACGTTCTGCTGATAGAGGGTGTGCAGCAGGGCGTGACCGGTACGGTCGGCGGCCGCTGCGGTACGGGCAGCCTGCTCGCCACCGAAATTCTTGGACTGACCACCAAACGGACGCTGGTAGACAGACCCGTTATCGAAACGGGAGAAGGGCAGCCCCATGTTCTCCAGCTCATAGATAGCCTCGGGGCCGGTTTTGCACATGTACTCGATGGCTTCCTGATCACCGATGTAATCGGAACCTTTTACCGTGTCATACATATGCCACTGCCAGTTGTCATCGTGGGCATTGCCCAGCGCAACCGTGATCCCGCCCTGGGCGGAGACAGTGTGAGAACGGGTTGGAAAAACCTTGGACAACAGAGCGCAGCTCTTGCCGGACTGGGCAATCTGCAGCGCGGCGCGCATACCGGCACCACCGGCACCAATCACCACCGCATCAAATTCACGAGTTGGAATAGTCACCTTACACACCCCACAGCACGACGAAACCCGTCATCAGATAGACAAACAGCACCACGACCAGGGCAAATTGCAGCGCCCCGCGCAGCCCTACCGGCTTGATATAGTCAGTCAGCACCTGCCACAGACCAATCCAGGCGTGGATCAGTACGCAGAGCAGGGTCAACAGGGTGAATACCTTGGTGAATGTTTTGGCGAAGAAGCCTGCCCACACCTCGTAGGTGATGTCGTTGAACGCGACAAAGCCCACCAGATAGAGGACATAACAGGTCATGATGAGGGCGGTGGCGCGGATCAGGATGTAATCGTGAACGCCGCTGCGCCCGAAGGTTGCAGAATTGGTTACCATACAAGCACTCCCGCCAATACAGCCAGGATCGCGGTGATCACGAAGGCCACGCGGGCGCTCTGATTGCCGGATTCCAGCTCTTCCCAATAGCCCATATCCATGACCAGATGACGCAAGCCGCCCACAATGTGGTATGCCAGCGCAGTCAGGATCCCCCACAGCACGAGTTTGACCAGGAAGTTGTCCATGATGGCAACCACGGTTTCAAACCCTTCGGGAGAGGCGAGTGAAGTACCAAGCATCCACAGCAAGATGCCCAGTGCAACAAAGGTAATGACCCCTGAAACACGGTGCAGGATGGATGCAATGGCAGTGACAGGAAAGCTGATCGTCTGTAGGTCGAGGTTGACCGGTCTCTGTTTGTTTTTCACGCTTGCCCACTCAGCTCCATTGAGCACGTTAGTTATTGTTTTAACTCACACTTGAGGGCACGGAATGGTGATTGTTGGTTTTTTGTTACCAAAACACTCTGAAAAAGCCAAAACGCGAGTTTTCGGTTTCACATCAGGCTTTGCCAAAGCGTTTCAAACACCCGCAGCCATGACCCACGTGGCGCAGTATATCGGCGGCCTTAACCGAAGACAATCAATTAGCTACAAAGAAAACACAAAACCGCAAACTCGATCGCATATTTAATTTAACATTTCATTAATGCCATTAATGGGGTTTCAGCAAAATTGACATTGATAAGGAACTCTGTTTCAAATAAGGCGCTCCAGCCACTTCGGTATGGGTAACAACCTTTGCCAGCGTCATAAAAGTCGTAATAGAGTAGGACTGGAACCAAATTATAAAGAGCAAAGGAGACGTGCTATGGCTGATAAGATAGCCACCCTACACCTGCCCGGAAAAGATCCGGTCGAACTGCCGATCCTCTCCGGCACCATCGGCCCGGATGTCATCGATGTCAGAAAATTGGGATCACAGGGGTATTTCACCTTTGACCCCGGTTTTATGGCCACCGGTTCTTGCAAATCTGCCATTACCTACATTGACGGGGATCAGGGTGTCTTGCTGCACCGTGGTTACCCCATCGCCCAGTTGGCCACCCAGGCCACCTATCTGGAAGTCTGCTATATCCTGCTGTACGGCGAAGCGCCGACCAAGGCGCAATATGCCGAATTCGAACGTCTGGTCACCCGCCACACCATGGTGCACGAGCAGATCGCCTTCTTCTTCCGCGGCTTCCGTCGTGACTCCCACCCCATGGCCATCATGTGCGGTGTAGTCAGCGCCCTCTCCGCCTTCTATCACGATGCCCTCGACATCAATAACGAGCAGCATCGCGAGATCTGTGCCTTCCGTCTGCTCTCCAAGATGCCGACTCTGGCCGCCATGTGTTACAAGTACTCCATCGGCCAGCCGTTCATGCAGCCGCGTAACGCCCTCTCCTATGCCGGTAACTTCCTGCACATGATGTTTGGCGTGCCGACCGAAGAGTACAAGGTCAACCCCATCGTTGAACGCGCCATGGATCGTATCTTTACCCTCCATGCGGATCACGAGCAGAACGCCTCCACCTCCACCGTTCGTCTGGCTGGATCCTCCGGTGCTAACCCGTTCGCCTGTATCGCCGCGGGGATCGCCTCCCTGTGGGGACCGGCCCACGGTGGTGCCAACGAAGCCTGCCTGCGCATGCTGGAAGAGATCGGCTCGGTGGATCGCATCCCCGAGTACATCTCCAAGGCCAAGGACAAGAATGATCCGTTCCGTCTGATGGGCTTCGGTCACCGTGTCTACAAAAATCACGACCCTCGTGCCACTGTGATGCGCGAAACCTGCCACGAAGTACTGACCGAGCTGCAGATCAAGGATCCGCTGCTGGACGTGGCCATGGAGCTGGAGCGTATTGCGCTCTCCGACCCCTACTTCGTCGAGAAGAAACTCTACCCGAACGTGGACTTCTACTCCGGCATCATCATGAAGGCGATCGGCATCCCGATGAGCATGTTCACCGTGATCTTCGCCATCTCCCGCACTATCGGCTGGATTGCGCACTGGAACGAGTTCCACTCAGACCCGGACAGCAAGATTGGTCGCCCACGCCAGCTCTACGTGGGCCACCCGCTGCGCGAGTTCACTCCACTCGAGCAGCGCTAACCACTGCGCTGATATGGTTTGTTACAAAGGCGGTCATTGACCGCCTTTTTGTTTGCCGCTCTAATGCCCCCTTTCGCGTTAAGGAGTCCATTATGAAACCACTGTTTATCAGCGCAGCCTTGCTGCTGACCGCCTGCCAGAGCGCCCCCGCCTCGTCACAGGGGGAGACCCTCTATATCAACAGCCAGTTGGTCGATTGCGTCGGGGTTGGCCCAATGCAGTGCATGCAGGTTCGCAGTGATGAGCAGCAGCCCTGGACGCTGTTCTACCAGAATATTGAAGGTTTCCAGTTCGAGCCGGGTTACCGCTACCAGCTCACTGTCAGCAAGGAGCAGCTCACCGATGTGCCGGCCGATGCCCCCTCCGTGCGCTATCAGCTGATCAAGGTGGTGAACAAGGTCGCCAGCAAGTAACAAACACGATCAAAAAACGGGGGATGGCTGATGCCATCCCCCGTTGGTTTATGGGTACTGCGCCTCATCAGGCACGATCAGGTCGGCGCCAGCGCCATATGCAGCAACGGATAGGGCTTGCCCTGACCATCCAGCGGCGAGCGACCCGTCACTGTGAATCCCATCTTCAGATAGAAGCCCACCGCCTGTTCGTTCTGCTCGTTAACGTCAACCAGCGTCGCGCCGCACTGGCTGATGGCATGGGCCACCAGCAAACGCCCCACGCCACTGCCGCGCGCCTCGGGAGCCACAAACAGCATCTCCAGCTTGCCCTCGTGTACCCCGCTAAAACCCGTAATGTGCCCCTCTTCTGTGCGGGCACAGTGCAGTGTCACCGCATCGAAGTAGTGCTCCAGAATAAGCGGTTTGAGCGCGAGGATCTCGGCCTCGGGCAGAAAGTGGTGGGTCGCCCGCACCGAAGCCTCCCACAGATCGATCAGGGCCGGATAATCGGCCCGGGATACCGGAACAATCGTCATAAAATAACTCGATATGATAACCAGCGGGAAGAGACACCTTCCCGCTGGCAACGGTGATTAACGCGCCTGCACCGCCTGCAGCAGCACCGACATATCAGCGCCAAAGTTGCGGCTGCAGATCGCTTCGCGAATATCCGCTTCGCTATAACGGCTGCCCGGATAGACCACCACGCAGGAGGTGTCGCCCGGTTTGAGGAAGTGGGTCTCGCCAAACGGGGTATAGCGGGTGGCACCGATACTGATGAGCGCATGGGGAGGATGTCCCGCCTGCGCCAGCAGTCCCTGAATGTGCTCCGCCGGCCCTTCATCCTGCTGATGATTGAACTTGTCGATGGCCCAGTCGAGCAGCTTGCCGTGGAAGTAGCTGTAGTCGATGGCGGCGCTGTCTACCCCGTAGGCGTGCAGCTCGCCATCGCGCTCCAGATAGCAGGCGATACGATAGTCATCGAGCTCGCAACCGGCGGCAAAACCGGAAAGCGGCAGCAGCTTGGCCGCCAACCCCTTGCTCTCTTCGCCCCAGTTCTTCTTCTCGCTGATCTTCTTGGCGTTGGGACGGCGGATGGAGCAGTCGTTATAGGCACCAAAGGCGCGGGGATGGATCGCCACCACCTGCTTGCCGGCATACTCCAGCTCGCACCAGAGGGCTACTTCCGGCTCGATCTGCACCTTCTCGTCACCGCTGACCGCCGCTTCCGGCAGGAAGATCGCCTTGTCGCTCAACGGGAATACCCCGAGCTGACCCGGATGGCCCGGCACAAAGAAGGGAAACAGCGCCTTGGGCGCCGTGGTGTCGCGCACGACTACCGCTACGAAGTCCGATGCTTCGCCCGCCTGCTCCAGATGACCGGCGAAATTGCCCGCGACCCCGAGTCCGATAAACTTGCTCTCTGCTGCTATCTGCATCTTGCTCACCTGCATCTTGCCCACGCAAGGTAGCAGGCCCGTCACCCACTACCGCTAAAGTGGCAAGATTAAACCACAAGGGGCCCGCCTTCGCCCAGTCCGGCCCTGTCGTGATGTGCGCCAGTCCGCTTTTTTAGGGACGAGAAGGCTGTGGCGAACCAGCGATTGCGCACTCATTCAGCTACGCGGTCACCGCGCTGGAAACAGTGCGTTTCCGACCTATCCCCTCTTTCTCCTTGGGACTCAACTTCATCTTTGTTAGGCTGCCTGCCACACAGGCTCACAGAGGGATCTTCTTGATGTCACAGGCGCACTTTCAGGGCCGCTTCGAAGTCGAGTTCAAATATCAGCTGACGGATCGCCCCGCCTTCCTCAAGGCACTGCTCGCCCTCAATCCGGAGATCATGCTGGAGGATAATCTGGAGCAGGATCGCTACTTCGACACCCCGGATGATGCCCTTGCCCAGGCTGGCAAAAGTCTGGCTATCCGCACCATGCAGCCCTCCGGCATCCAGCTCTGGATCGTCAAGGGGCCCGAGACGGATCGCTGCGAGGCGGTCAATATCAATAATGCGGACAAGGCCGTCAGCATGCTCTTGACCATGAACTACCGGCAGATACTCGTGATCACCAAAAGGCGCAGCATCTACTTTATTGGCCCGTTTCACGTCACCCTGGATCATCTGGCCGAGATCGGGGATTTTGCCGAGCTCGCCATCATGACCGATGACGAGGAACGCCTCCCGGCGTTTCGCCAGCAACTGCTCGCGCTGGCAGATCAGTTGGGACTTTCTCCCGATGCGCAGGAGCCTCGCTCCTACCGCACCCTGTACATGCAGGCAATACGCACCACATAACCAGAGGATGCAACTCAATGATCGACAAACTCGCCTGGCTCACCTTTAAAGATCAGCAGCTGCTCTGCGCCCGCTCCCACGGCAAGGACATCTATTACATCCCAGGCGGCAAGCGGGAACCGGGCGAGAGCGACGAGGCGGCGCTGATCCGCGAGATTGAGGAGGAGCTGGCCGTTACCCTGCAGCCCGATACCCTGCGCTTTGCCTGCGAGTTCAGCGCCCAGGCCGATGGCAAACCGGCAGGAGTCGTGGTGAGACTGCGCTGTTACACCGGCGAAGCGAGCGGCACCCCAATCGCCTCGGCAGAAATTGCCGAGCTGCGCTGGCTCGACAGCTCTCACCTCGATGAGCTCTCCCCCGTCTCCCGCCTGCTGTTTACCTGGCTGGTTGAGCAGAAGCTGATCCGCTGACAAGCCGTACTCGCGGCGAGCATAAGTACCTACCTCATATGAACCAACGGTGGCAATCAGCCACATAACAGCGCAACGACAAGGATGTCAGATGAACGTTGTGGAAGTTAAGAGCGCAGCAACCTACCAAAGTGCACGCAACGCCGAGGCTCCCTTGCTGCGACAGTCATCTTCTACAAACCGCTCTGACCATCCCCTATGCCTTATACAAATACAGCAGGGCCGCACCAAGCGGCCCTGCTTGTTGCCAGCGTGACTGTTTGTTGCAGCAATATGGCTTGCGACGGATTGCCACGATAGAGCCATTGCTCCTGTATGCCTCAACACCGCCAATTGCTCACCCCAAAATACAACCAAATAAACAGAAAGATTAATTAATGATTAAAACACCCCCCTTTTCTTCTTCATCTATTGCCTCATCAGGCGTATCGTGAGAGACCCATTTGATAATCAAATCTATGTTGTTCACTGCCTTGAGGAATAATGGATGCCCACTTTGCCTCGTACAGTTACCTCCCCCAAAAAGTTCATCATCGGTCAACACCTTCTCCCGCAACTCCATGAGCACGTTAAAGATTTTGGTGACTATGCGTTGCTCATCAGCGATGAGTTCATTCTGGAGCGGGTACGGGAAGAAGCTTTGGCGGGGCTCCTGCAGGCAGGCCTCAGGGGAGTGGTCGACAAGTTTCGCTATGAATGCACCGAACAGGAGATCCACCGCCTGACCCACCTTGCAGAGCAATATGGTGCGAACGTGATTGTCGGGATCGGCGGCGGCAAGACGCTGGATGTCGCCAAGGCCGTGGCCTTCTATCTGCGCCGTCCGGTTGTGCTGTTCCCGACGATTGCCTCCACAGATGCCCCCTGCACGGCACTGGCGGTGATCTACAACCAGGCGGGGGAATTTGAGCGCTATCTGTTCCTGCCGCAAAATCCGGACGTGGTGCTGGCTGACACTGCCATCATTGCCGCCGCCCCTCCCCGCTTCTTTTCCGCAGGCGTTGGCGATGCCCTGGCCACCTATTTCGAGGCGCGCGCCTGCTATCGGGCGGACGGGCTCAATCTGGTCGGCAAGCGCCCTTCACGTACTGGCCTTGGTCTGGCACAGCTCTGTTACGAGCTGCTTGGTGAGAACATCGAGCTGGCCATGGATGCGATACGCCACCATGTCTCGACTCCGGCGCTGGAGCAGGTTATCGAGGCCACCATCTACCTCAGTGGCGTCGGCGCAGAAGCCGGTGGGCTGGCCGCCGCTCATGCAATCAACAATGGCATGTCACTGATCGCGGATCTCCATCGTGCCCAACATGGCGAGAAGGTGGTCTTCGGCCTGCTGACCCAACTCGTGCTTGAGCGCGCCCCGCAACATGAGCTTGATGAGGTGTTTCGCATCATCGACTGTGCAGGCCTGCCCATGACACTGCAAGAACTGGGGCTCACCCACTTTGATGAAAGCGAGTGGCGCAAGGTGGCGCAGCTGGCCTGCGATCCCCTCGATACCATGGGCAACATGCCGATGACAGTGAGTGAACAGGATGTCTACGCCGCCATGGTAGCGGCCAATGCCATGGCTGAGCGTTATCGCCTCTGCCATCCCCGCATCTGATTGCTTGCCGCACTAAATAGGCAAACAGTAAAAAGGCTTGCCCATTGGCAAGCCTTTTTCATCTGCATCCCCCCCCTTGTCGGGATAGACGAAAGTCCGCGTTGACTCAGGGGAGTTTCACCGCTCGCACTTCAACCTCTGGCAGGGCGAAGGCATCTTGCGCGGTGATGAGTTGCAGCTCGTAAGCCTGCTGGCGCCAGGTCTCCTGCAGCACCGCATCCACCGAGGCGTTGGTGCGCTCGAACGCGCTAACCGCATCGTGACCGGCCAGCAAATTGGCCAGCATCAGGGCGCTGATAAGATCGCCAACCCCCACCGGCTGGCGGGCAAAGTCGTAGAGCGGACGGGCAATCAGGTAATCCCCTTGCGGGGTCGCCAGCAGCATCTCGAAGCGGCTGGAGTCCTGCGCCGCACGACCGAGATGCTTGACCAGCACCAGCTTGACGCCGCGGGCCAGCAGCTGATGGGCAGCCGCGCGGGTCTGATCCAGATCAGCCAGATGGGTATCGCAGAGGGTCTCCAGCTCCAGCAGGTTGGGGGCCATCATGTCGGCCACCGGCAGCGCCTGCTCGGTCAGGAAACGGGTGACGCCGGGAGCGACGATACACCCCTTCTCCGGGTGCCCCATCACAGGGTCGCAGAAGTAGATTGCATCGGGGTTGGCCGCCTTGACGGCGTTGACCACGGTCAGGATCTCGTCTCCCTGTTCGGCGGAGCCAAGATAACCGCTCAGCACGGCGTCACACTGGCTCAACACCTCGATATTGCCCAATCCTTTCACCAGCGCACTGATATGACCCGCCGGCATCGCCATTCCCTGCCACCCCTGGGCATATTGGGTGTGGTTGGAAAACTGCACCGTGTTGATGGGCCATACATCCATACCAAGGCGACGCATGGGGAAGACGGCCGCGCTGTTGCCGGCACAACCAAAGACCACGTGGGACTGAATAGAGAGAACGGATTTCATCGGGAATACCACAGCAAAGGATCAGCAAGGTGGGCAATATATCGGATGAAGATAACGATGCGCCACCTTGGCGCGGGATGAACAGGCAATTTCCTGACTAAAGACAGGTTTTTTACGCCATATGGCCCGCGTCAACAGGGTGAGCGGCGCCATGATCCGCCGCGTCCGTCCGTCACATCCCGTTACGTTCAACAGCATGACGGGCAAAGTGATAGACCCATCCCTCATCACAAGGCATGTCACTGGGTGGCGAAATCAGCTCAGGCAATACCGTCACCTTGCCACCAGCGGCATATTGCAGCGCCATCAGGGCGCAGAGCGCCGCATCGTAGCGATCGGTGCCGACCAGCACATCCGCAGGCAGCTGTGCCGCCAGCTCGGGCCATGCCGGGGAGGCCTTGCCGCCCACTTTGGCCAATGCCGGATAGACCTCCAGCACGGCGCGACTGGTCTTCGGAGCAACGGTCGGCACCAGTTGCAGATCCGAGAGTCGCGGCAGCATGGAGAGCGCTAGGGTGGCGTTGTTGCCGAGCCGGTCGAAGGTAGCCGACAGCGGCTTCTTGCCGTACTGCTGATACAGCCAGCGCTCGCAGTCGCGGTAGGCGTAGGGGTTGTCTATCTCCCGCTCGGGCACGGCACAGCTGTGTGGCTGGCCATTGAGCAGATCCCGCAAGGCACGGGGAAAGGCGAGCGGAGCATCGATACCGAGCGCCAGTTGCGGGCAGGCTTCTACCTGCATCAGGGTCAGCTCGTTTTGCAGGGCCGGACGCAGCAGGGCGGCCAGATCCGGCGCCACCCGCGAGCTCAGACGAAACAGCGGCGACACCCCGAGCCAGTGCAGGCGGTTGGATTCGGCCTGCCAGCCCACCACGGCCACCGCCTGGGCACTGCCCTGCCAGCCACGCACATCCCAGCCGATCCCGATTGCACTCATTTGCCCTGCCGTCATCAATTACCTCTGTTCGCCTGTCACAAGTTGCAAGAGGCACAGGGTAATCAGCAGAGGCCCTTAACGCAAAGCGAACCGCCCACTCAGAACGATTTCTGGAAGTTCACCAGCGGCAGAATGGGGAACACACCGTTGGCGGCATAGTTGGCCAGCCCGATCTGCAAGCCGTCGAGGTGCTTGGTCGCATTGATAAAGCCAATCTGGAAGGTGGTACGCTCGGCATAGTTGACGAAGCCAACGTTGGCCAGCGCATTGCCCTTGGCGATATTGACCGCTCCCCAGTTAAGCCCCTGTACATTGTTGGTCAGGTTGACCAGCCCCAGATTGACGCCGGTATCTTGCCCTTCGTGCCAGTTGATGGCGTTGATGGCGACCCCGCCAAACTGGTGGCGCACCCGACCAGCACCGAGGAAGATCCCGAGCTGCAGGCCGCTGAACTGATCCACATCGGAGAGGGCGAAGATCGGCAGATCAATACCCTTCACCTGACCGGTCCGGCCGTAGAGCAGCGAGGCGCGCGCCCCTTCCACCTGATGGGACGCGGGCAAATTGACCCCAGGCAGCGAGACCTGCACCGGAGTACTGGCCTGCGCGACACCGCACAGAGTAAGGGCGCTGCATGCCAGCAGCAGGCGGGAGAGTGTCATGGAAAGTTCCTTGGGCCATTGAGAGTGGCCCGATCCTAACAGTCAGGGGCTAATGTGGGCACACCAGCAGGGACGAGGTGCGTCACGATACGTCACGGGTGGCCCTCTCACCTCTCCATCAGGTCTTGCGAAAGCGCCACCTTAAAGACAATCGGCCACTTTTTCGCAGCGAGTGGCCCCTCTTCCTTTCTTTGCCTGAGCGAACTGCCTAAAATAGTCGCCCTGCTGTATCCGGCATTCATCCATCTAGAGGATTTCCCATGGAGACGTTTCTGCTCGAAGGTCACCCCTTCGTTGCCTTGTGTGACCTTATCAAACATCAGGGGTGGGCCGATTGTGGCGGCGCCGCCAAAGCCCTCGTTGCCGAAGGGCTGGTCGAGGTGGACGGTCAGGTGGAGACCCGCAAGCGCTGCAAGATCGTGGCCGAACAGGTGGTCAACTTCAACGGCATGAAGGTCGTGGTGAAAGAGGGTGTCAGCCCGGAGATTGGCTAAACCCGTTTCGGGGAGCCACTCTCCGGCAACCCGCTAGCTGGCCTTGATCGACAGGGTCAGCACAAAACGCGCCATCGCCTCATCCCCGTTCAATGACGGGCAGGTGGCCACCACCCGGATGGGGCGATTAATGCGCTGACCGCTTGCCAGCGACTCGTCGATCATGGCGTCAATCTCCTCCCCCGCTGCGCAGTCGAACTGCACATCCCCCTCCGGTCGTTTCAAAAACTCCCCCTGCACATCCTTGAAGGCGAAGTGCACCTTCTTGCGCCGCTGCCGCCCCTTCTCCATCACCAGTAGACCACCTACCAGATCGGCGCCGGTCGCCAGCGCGCCAAAATACATGCTGCCCAGGTGGTTGCGGGTACGCCAGCCAAGAGGAATGCGAATGCGCAGCGCTTTGGCGTTCATCTCTTCGATGATCGGGGCACAAAACCCGATGACGGGAATATAGCGCCAGGCAAACAGCCGAAGCGCCAGATTGGCTTTGAAGCCTTGCAAATCCATATGCGAACTGATCCGATGAGTTAATGTAAACAACATGTTGCCTGCATCTGCGCCATTCGACAAGCACAGGGATCACGGTTACGACCTTTGCCCAACGCAAAAAACAGAGGGAACCGCACCGGTTCCCTCTTTTCGCTCATGTCGCTGTTACAGCAAATGTGCCGATCAGGCGCGCTTCTCTTCCAGCCAGGCCCCCTGACTCTGCATCTCGAACAGCTGGGCATAGTGACCGCCGAGGGCCATCAACTCACCATGGGTACCCCGCTCGTTCACCTGACCGCGTGAGAGCAGCAGGATCTCGTCCGCATCGACGATGGTCGAGAGGCGGTGGGCGATGGCGATGGTGGTGCGGCCACGACGGGCAGCAGAGATCGCCTGCGACAGCGCCAACTCGGTCTGGGAGTCCACGCTGGCCGTCGCTTCATCCAGAATGAGGATACGCGGATCCCCCACCAGCGCGCGGGCAAAGGAGAGCAGTTGCCGCTGACCGGCGGAGAGGTTCTTGCCTCCCTCCTCCATCAGGGTGTTGATCCCCTGTGGCAAGCTGCGCACAAACTCGGCCAGCTGCACCTCGCTCAGCGCCTGCCAGAGCCGCGCTTCGTCTATTCCGGCCCGACCGAGACGCAGGTTCTCCGCCAGGGTGCCGACGAAGATAAAGGGATCTTGCTGCACCAGCCCGATGCTGCGGCGCACCGCCGCCAGCGACAGGGTATCCAGTGCGTGATCATCGAAGCGGATCTGCCCCTGATCCAGCGGATAGAAGCCCATCAGCAAGCTGATGATGGTGGACTTGCCGCTGCCGGTATGGCCCACCAGCGCCAGCATCTGGCCCGGTTTTGCGGCAAAGCTGACCTCCCGCAGCACCTGTTGCTCACCATCGTAGGAGAAGCTCACCCGCTCGAAACTGACCCGCCCTTCCAGCGGGCGCAGCTCGCCCTCGGTGCTCTCGCGGGTTTCATCAAGCAGGGCAAAGACCCGCTCCCCCGCCACCATCGCCTGCTGCAACTGGTTAAGCTGGTTGGTCATCTCGATGAGCGGCTCGATCATCCGCCCCAGATAGCTGATAAAGGCGTAAAGCACCCCTACCTGAATAGCACCCGCGTGGCTCCCCCCCTCATGGGCAAACAGCGCCAACAGGCCGATCAGCACCATCATGTAGAAGAGATCGATGAGCGGACGCAGCAAAATGCCGTTGATCTTGAGGCTCTTGATCCGTGCCGACCAGTGTTGCTGGTTCACCTCGGCAAAGGCGTTGGCAAAGTGGCGCTCCTGCACCATCGCCTGGATCACCGGCATCCCCTGCAGCGACTCGTTGAGGCGGCTGTTGATGTCGGAGAGTAGACTGCGGGTCGCTCGCACCACCGGCACGCTCAGTTTCTGGTAGAGCCACATCACCCCACCCACTGCGGGCAGCAGCAGGGAGCAGACCAGCATCAGCCGCAGATCCAGCAGCGCCATCGAGATGAGGATGCCGCACAAGAGCACCACTTTTTGCACCAGCAAGCCGATCACCTGCACATAGAGGTTCATGATCGCCTCGGTGTCGTTGGTGATGCGGGAAATCAGCGAGCCGGAGCGATGCTTGTCAAAGTAGCGGGCCGGCAAGCGGATGGCGGTGGCAAACACCTGCTCGCGCAAGGTTTGCACCACCGCCTGGGCGATACGGTTAAAGCGCAGGGATTGCAAATAGAAGCCCGCCGCCGAGAGTACCTGCAAGCCCAGATAGCCCGCTGCAATCAGGGCTATGGTGGGCAGCACGATATTGCGAGGCGCCAGATAGTCATCGATAAAGAGCTTGATCAGCAGCGGCCCGGCCACTTCGGCGCCGGTGGCGAGCAGCAGGCAAATCCCCGCCTGGATCAGCCAGCGAGGATACTGGGCGCAGTAGGCGAGCAGTCGTTTAATGGTCGGATTCACAGGCTCTCCTCCACCGCTTCTTCGAGACGCTGATAACGCACCATATCTGCATACCAGCCATTGTGCGCCATCAGGGCACCGTGATGACCTCGCTCGCTAACGGCCCCCTGCTCCAGCACCAGGATCTCGTCGGCCTGCTCCACCGCCGTCATGCGATGGCTGACCAGGATCAGGGTGCGACGATGGGCTTTGAGAGCGTGCAGAATTTGCTGCTCGGTGTGGGCATCCACCGCCGAGAGCGCATCATCGAGCACCAGAATGGGCGCATCCAGCAGCAGGGCGCGGGCAATGGCCAGCCGCTGTTTCTGGCCGCCGGAGAGGGTCACCCCTTTCTCCCCCACCTCGGTCTCATAGCCCTTGGGGAAACGCACAATATCATCGTGGACACAGGCAATGCGCGCCACCCGTTCGACCTCCTCGCGGCTCGCATCGGGTTTGCCCAGGGCGATATTGGCGGCGATAGTGGTGGAAAACAGGAATGGCTCCTGCGGCACATAGGCAAACTGGCTGCGCAGTGTGGCGAGCGGCAGCTGGTCAATCGGAACGCCACCCATGACAATCGAACCGTGAGTCGGATTGGCAAGGCGCATCAGCAACTTGAGCAGGGAGCTCTTGCCTGCCCCGGTGCGCCCCACCACCCCGAGCATCCCCCCTTGCTTGAGGGTAACGTCGATATCCGCAAGCAGGGTGCGCTGCTCAAGTTGATAGCTCACCCCTTTGATCTGCAAAGGAAACGCAGAGGTAAACACGGCCGGCTGGGCGGGCTCTTCGATATCGCTACGCTCCCCCAGCAGGCTTTCGATACGGGAGTAGGCAGCGCTGCCCCGCTCGATGATGTTGAACAGCCAGGCGATGGCAAACATCGGCCAGATCAGCTGGCCGAGGTACATGGTGAAGCTGGTGAGCTCACCCAGGGTCAACTCATCGCGCAGCACCAGCACACTGCCCCCCGCCACCGCGAGGAAGTAGGAGCAACCGATACAGAGATAGATGACCGGATCGAATTTGGCATCGATGCGGGCCACCGCCATATTGCGCTCCCCCGCCTGTTTGGTCAGCTCGGCAAAGCCTTCATCTTCCAGCGATTCAACCGCATAGGATTTCAACACCCGCACGCCGGAAAGGGCCTCCTGGGTCTTGTTGTTGAGCCTGGAGAAGGCCCCTTGCGCAGCCTTGAACTGGGTGTAGATCTGGGTGCCGAAGCGGTTCATGAAATAGGCCATCACCGGCAGCGGCAGCAAGGAGACCAGCGTCAACTGCCAGGAGTACTGGCTGCACATGATGGAGAGCACCAATACCCCGACCATGATGGAGTCCACCAGAGTCAGCACCCCTTCGCCAGCGGTCATCTCCACAGCCTGAATGTCATTGGTGGCATGGGCCATCAAATCGCCAGTACGGTGGCGCTGATAAAAATCGGGGCTCATCCGGGTGAAATGGCTGAACAGGCGATTGCGCAACACATAGGCCAGACGGTAAGAGGCACCAAACAGCATCACCCGCCAAACGTAGCGCAGCAGATAAATCAGCACACCCAGACCAAACAGCCCCGCCAGATAGCGCATCAGGGTACCATTGTCGAGACCGCCCCTGGTGATGCCATCCACCACCCAGCCCACCACTTTGGGCGGAATCACGGTCAACAGGGCCACCATCAGCAGCAGGGAGATGGCGGCCAGATAACGGGGCCACTGCTCCTTGAAAAACCAGCTCAATCGTAAAAATACGCTCACATCACCAACCTTTAGCGCTCTCTGCCCGTGACCGCTCCAAGGAGCGGCCATCAGAGAAGCCACGCAGAAATAGAAGAATGAAAACAATCGCCTCCGGCTGGAGGCGATTCGAACGAAAGCTCATCATATCCCGAACCGGGATGGTTGAGAATAATTACTATTTAATTCACTGTGACATGCGATCATCCCCTGATGAATAGGGATTATACGAATTTTCATGCTGCTCACCGGTCAACAGGAAGTGTGACACCTCTTCCCGGGTCTGGCTAAAGACCTGTTGCAACTGCTCCAGATCCGTCTCGCTTAGCACCTCGTTTTGCCGCAAGCGCCACTCCAGCTCGCCAGCCACCAATTGCAGACGGGCCGCCGAGATATTGGCAGACACCCCCTTGAGGGTGTGCAGCAGCTTGCTTGCCACCTCGGGCTGCTGACGGCGCAGGGCGGAGCGGATCTCCCACAGATCGTCCTTGTGCTCCGACATGAACAGCTTGAACAGGATCTGCAATGCCTCCTTGTCCTGCTCCAGCCGCTTGAGGGCATCCTGCAGATCGAGGATCCCGATCATATCCGGCGGTTTCACCTCCATGATCCCCGCCTGCTCCACCCCTTGCGGCTTTACCCACTGCAGCAGGTTGTTGTAGAGATCCAGCTTGCTCACCGGCTTGGTGACATAACCATTCATCCCCACCCCCAAACAACGCTCCTTGTCACCGGGCATTGCACTGGCGGTGAGGGCAATGATGGGCACATCGTGTTTGTCGACCATCTTACGGATCTGGCGGGTGGCATCGAGTCCGTCCAGCACCGGCATCTGCAAATCCATCAGGATCACGTCAAAAGGCTGCTCGGCGACCCGTTCCACCGCCTCCCGACCATTGCTGACCACACACACTACCGCATCGACGCGCCGCAGATACTCGATGATGAGCTGCTGATTGACCCGGTTGTCTTCCGCCAACAACACTCGAGTACCCTGCAACAGGGATTTGAAGTGTTGCTGATCCCCCTGTGCCTCGGCCTTGCGCAGGTTGAGCTCGTAGGAGCTGCCGTTGAGCAGTTCGTCCACCTTGGCCAGCAGGGCATTTTCGGTCATCGGTTTGGGCAGAAAATGGGTCAGCCCCATGCTGTCCATCCTGGCGTGTAGCCCCTCTCTGGCCCAGGCACTGATCATCAGGATGGGGATCCGCCGCCACTGACTGTGCTGATACATCTCCAGCGCCAGATCGAGCCCATCCTCCTGACCCATGCGCCAGTCGAGGATCGCCAATCGCAGATTCGGTCCCTCTTCACGGAGCAGCTGACGGGCGCGGGAAAGGGAGTTGACCGGCAGCACCCGCACTCCCGCGCGAGTCAGAATGTCCCGGGCCAAATCCAGCACCAGTTCGTTGTCATCCATCACCATCACCAGCGGCTGGTTTTCGAAGAAGACTTTCCGTCCAGCCACACCGTAGACCGCCTGCGCCATCGGGATATCGAACTTGAACAGAGAGCCGACGCCAGGCTTGCTCTCTACGGTGATCCGCCCCCCCATCAGCTCCACCAGCCGCTGGGAGATGTTGAGTCCAAGACCCGAGCCGCCATATTTGCGGGTATTGCCCGCCTCCAGCTGGGTAAACGCCTGAAACAGTTGGGTCTGCTTCTCTTCGGCAATGCCGATGCCGGTATCGCGCACACTAAAGCAGATCCGCATTGGGTGAGGATTGGCCAGCTCGATGCAGACTTCGACTTCACCGCGTTCGGTAAACTTGATGGCGTTGTTCACCAGATTGACCAGCACTTGTCCCAATCGCAGGGGATCCCCACGCAAGAAGACCGGCACCTCCGGTGACTTGCGAATAACCACTTCCACGTGTTTGCGCTCCGCCAGATCGGCAAACATGCCCGCCAGCGAATCGAGCTGCTCGCTGAGATCGAAGTCGATCTCCTCCAACGTCAGCTTGCCTGACTCCACCTTGGTCAAATCAAGGATGTCGTTGATCAGCAGCAGCAGGGTATCGGATGAGGATTTGATCTTGCCCAGATAGTCCCGCTGTTGCTGATCCAGTTCGGTCTGCAGTGCCAGCGAGCTAAAACCTATGATGGCATTCATGGGGGTGCGGATCTCATGGCTCATGTTGGCCAGAAAATCGCTTTTGGCCTGGGCCAGCAAGCCGGTCTGGCGCGACAACTCGCTCAGCTTCTGGTTGCGGCGCCACAGGGTGAAAGCCACCAGCGCAAAGCAGATCAAAGCCCCGCACAGCACCATCAGATAGAAGCGGTTCATCAAAGAGGAAGCGCGCTCCAGCTTGTCGAGTTTCCAGCGCACCAGACTCTCGATCACATGCATGTCGATGAGCTGGTAACGCAAGGTGTGATAGGCAATCACCTGCTGGCTCATCTCCTTGCTCAGGCGGATCAGGGTAGCGATCTCCGGCAAGTTGCCATAACGGGATTGCAACTGCTGTTGCAACTGGTCCAGCGTAGTCTGTTCACGTTTGTCCCAACTGCGCTGCAGATAGTTGCTCAGTTGCGCCAGCTCCTCCAGGTCGCGATGGAGAGCACTGTCTGACGGGCTTATCCCCCGCACCTTTTTAATCTGGGCCTGCAGGGGCGCATTGAGGTACTCGATAGCCATCTCAATGGCATGAAGCCTGGCCAGCGCCATCAGATAGGTGTCCATGTCATCAAGCAGAGCCTGGGAAAGGTCGTCTTGCACCAGCTCGGGATCGCTTCTGACTTCCCGTACAAAACCGTCAAGGGTGATGGATAACTGGTTCAGGCGCTGCTGGACATTACTGTCATTGGCCTGCTCCCGCCCAAGCAGATAGACGGTATCGGCGTTGATCCGGTTCAGCACCACCTCGGCCGCGTCATTCAGGTCGTGGGCCTGTTGCTGCTGACTGAGCGACTGCCAGCAGTAGCCCGAAAAGGCGAGCAGCAAGGCAACGATCAGCCCTGGCACAGCACGGTTTTTCCGTGATCCTTTATTCATCCCGTCTCGACTCTCATCTCGTGGTCGCTGAATTATCCGGTTAGGCAATGAACCCTGGGGGAATTATCCACTCCCGCTGGGCACTGTGTTACCGTTATTGCTCTGATATTTCGCTATTGTTTCGCGATTGCTTCATTCTGGCTTCTCATCATATCCCCGGCCAGAGCTGATTTAGAAGGAACCAATTATGTCATTTATCACTACTTATTGTAGCCACTGCTTTACCAGGAACCGCCTGCCCGTTACCCATATCGATACATCTGCCAAATGCGGGCGCTGCAAAGCCCTCCTGTTCAACCAGACCCCTTGCCTCGGGAAGGCGGATAACTTCGATACCCTGATCAACTCAGATATCCCGGTCGTGGTCGATTTCTGGGCCAGCTGGTGCGGCCCCTGCCAGCAGTTTGCTCCGGTATTTCATGAGGTTGCCCATGAACTCGAACCACGGATGCGCTTTGTCAAAGTCGATACCGAGCAGCAGAGCACCATTGCCGCCCGTTACGCCATTCGCAGCATCCCCACCCTGATGGTCTTCAAACAGGGTAAACTGGTGAACCAGATAAATGGATCCTTGCCCAAGAACATGTTCAAGCAATGGCTGGAACAGTTCATGGATGTTTGATTTATATTTCGCACATGTTTTATTTATGTGTTCATTTCCTCATTTTTATCAATGAGTATGTGAGTAGAGGCTGATTTTCAACATGTGAGTCTGTTTCAAACAAGTGAATGGATGTAATCTCGGCAACACAAAAACAACCATAAATTAACCGAGAGAACATTATGCACACATCAGCTGTACCCTCTGCTCCATCTCGCTGGCTGGACATCAAATCAGGGATCGTCATCCTGGATGTTTTGCTACTTTGTGCCATGCTCGCCTGGCTCCCGTTTGACCCCATGGTCAACAAGGGGCTGGGTATTCTGGTCTTTATCGCCATCCTCTGGCTGACCGAAGCACTGCACGTCACCATCACCGCACTGCTGGTACCCCTGCTGGCTACCGTGCTCGGGGTGTTTGACATGAGCAAATCCCTCACCGATTTTGCCAACCCAATCCTGTTCCTCTTTTTTGGCGGTTTCGCCCTCGCGGCAGCCCTCTCAAAACAGGGACTGGATACCCTGATGGCAGGCAAGGTGATGCACCTGGCCAATGGTCATCTGGGTTGGGGCGTCATCCTGCTCTTTACCATCACAGCCGCCATGTCGATGTGGATCAGCAACACCGCTACCACCGCTATGATGCTGCCACTGGCGATCGGTATGCTGGCACGCCTCGATAGCAAAAAAGAGCGCGCCACCTTCGTCTTCGTATTGCTGGGGATCGCCTACAGCGCCAGTATCGGCGGCATCGGTACCCTGGTGGGTAGCCCACCCAACGCCATCGCAGCCGCCCAGATGGGGATTGGCTTCACTGACTGGATGAAATTCGGTGTTCCAGTAGTGCTGATCCTGATGCCCTGCGGCATTGCCCTGCTCTATCTGGTAACCCGCCCGCGTCTCAGCCACCGCGTCGAGATCCAGGATGTCACCATCAACTGGACCCGCGAGCGTAAAGTGACGCTGGCAATCTTCCTGACCACCGTTGTGCTCTGGATCGGCTCACAACCCATCTCCAACGCCTTTGGCGGTATTCCGCAACTCGACACCCTGATTGCCATGGGCGCCATCGTAGCCATCGTAGTCAGCCGTGTCGCAAGCTGGGATGACGTCAACCAGAACACCGACTGGGGCGTGCTGATGCTGTTTGGCGGCGGTCTGACCCTGAGCGCCATTCTCAAGGCCACTGGTACCAGCGCCTTCCTGGCCAGCCATTTGTCGGCCGTGCTCTCCAACGCCAACATTTTTGTCGTGTTGCTTATGCTGGCCGCCTTCGTGGTATTCCTGACCGAACTGGTCTCCAACACCGCCACCGCCGCACTGTTGGTTCCCCTGTTTGCCGGTGTCGCCGAGGCGCTGGGTGTATCACCTGTGGTGATGTCGGTGTTGATCGCTATCGGTGCCTCCTGTGCCTTTATGCTGCCGGTCGCCACGCCGCCCAATGCCATCGTCTTTGCCAGTGGCCACATCCGCCAGAGGGAGATGATGAAAGCCGGTATGGCTCTGAACGTGGTCTTTACCGTGTTGCTCGCCCTGCTGGCCTACTTTGTTGGCGATATCCTCTGATCCAGCTCCCCCCAATAAACAAAAACCCCCGCATTGCGGGGGTTTTCTCATTTATGAATCTGATTAGCCGATGTTGCAGGCCTTCAGATCCCAGATCCGATCCACATAGTCCTGAATAGAGCGGTCGGAGTTGAACTTGCCCATGGTGGCCGAGTTGATGATGGCCTTCTTCGCCCACAGTGCCGGCTCCCGATACCAGGTATCGATCAGCTTGTGTGCATCCGAGTAGGACTGGAAGTCCGCCAGGGTCAGGTAAGGGTCTCCCCCTTCCAGCAAGGAGCGCTTGATGGAGGCCAGCTCACCCGGACGACCAGGCGTGAAGTAGTCGGTATCAAACCAGTCCAGCACGGCTTTGAGCTCGGAGTTGGCATAGTAGAAGTCGTACGGGTTGTAACCACGCGCCTTCAGCGACTTCACTTCGTCCACGTTCAGACCGAAGATGGCACAGTTTTCGGCACCCGCCTCTTCAGCGATCTCGATGTTGGCTCCATCCAGCGTCCCGATGGTGATTGCACCGTTGAGCGCCATCTTCATGTTGCCGGTACCGGATGCTTCATAACCTGCAGTAGAGATCTGCTCGGAGACATCTGCCGCCGGGATCAGCTTCTCGGCTAGACTCACGCGGTAGTTCGGCATGAACACCACTTTCAGCTTGCCCTGGATACGAGCATCGTTATTGACCCGATCCGCCAGCTTGTTTATGGCATAGATGATGTCTTTGGCCAGCTTGTAACCGGGCGCCGCTTTGGAGCCGAAGATAAACACGCGCGGATGCATGTCATAGTCCGGGTTGGCCAGCAGACGACGATAGAGTGCCATGATGTGAATGAGGTTCAGCTGCTGGCGCTTGTACTCGTGCAGACGCTTGATCTGAACGTCAAAGATCGCCTCGGCACTGACATCGATACCTGTTTCGTCTTTGATGACCTTGACCAGCTTCTCTTTGTTGTGACGCTTGATGGTCATGAACTGCTGCTGGAACGCCTTGTCGTCTGCAAACTTCACCACGCCACGCAGTTTGTCCAGTTGCAGCGGCCACTCCTTGCCCACTACTTCGTTGTAGAGGCCAGCCAGTTCCGGGTTGCACGCCAGCAGCCAGCGACGCGGGGTCACCCCGTTGGTCACGTTGCACATTTTTTCCGGCCACAGCTCGGCATACTCGGGGAAGAGATCTTCCTTCACCAGCTTGGAGTGGATCTCGGCCACACCGTTCACTTTGGACGAACCGATCACGCACAGGTTGCCCATGCGAACCTTGCGTACATCACCCTCTTCGATGATGGAGAGCTTGGCCTTGATGGCATCGTTGCCCGGCCACTTGGGCTCCACCAACTCGTTCAGGAAGCGGGCGTTGATCTCGTAAATCACTTCCAGATGGCGAGGCAGTACTTTCTCGAACAGGCTGACCGACCACTTCTCCAACGCTTCCGGCAGCAGAGTGTGGTTGGTATAAGAGAAGACCTGATAGCAGATAGCCCAAGCGGCATCCCAGTTCAGATCTTCCTCGTCAACCAGCACCCGCATCAGTTCCGGGATGGCGACAGTCGGGTGAGTATCGTTGAGCTGAATGGCAATTTGCGCGGCAAAGTTGCTGAAGTCACTGCCATGGACCCGCTTGTAGCGGCGCATGATGTCCTTGATGGAGCAAGCACAGAAGAAGTACTGCTGGATCAGACGCAGCTCTTTACCTGCATCGGTCTCATCGTTCGGATACAGCACCTTGGAGATGGTCTCGGCCTGGGCTTTCTCAGCCTGGGAGTCGATGTAACCACCGGCGTTGAACACGTCCCAGTCGAAAAACTCGGAGGCGCGGGATTCCCACAAACGCAGGATGTTGACGGTGTGACCGCCAAAACCGACCACCGGAATATCCCAAGGCACCCCTTTAATCTTGCGACCGGCGTGCCATACCTTCTTCAGGCCGCCATTGTCACCAAACACGGTCTCGACGTAGCCATAGAGCGGCACTTCTTGCACCGATTCGGGGCGGCAGATCTCCCAGGGGTTGCCATATTCACGCCAAGAGTCCGGACGCTCGATCTGGCGGCCATCCTGGATTTCCTGACGGAACAGACCGTGTTCGTAGTGGATACCGTAACCAACCGCCGGATAGTTCAGAGTGGCCAGCGAGTCGATAAAGCAGGCAGCCAGACGACCCAGGCCGCCGTTGCCAAGTGCCATGTCCGGCTCTTGTTCGCAAAGGTCGGTCAGTTCCAGACCGAGTTCGCCCAGCGCCTCTTCGCAAGTCTTGTAGAGGGAGAGGTTGTGCAGGTTGTTGGAAGTCAATCGTCCCATCAGGAATTCAGCAGAGAGATAGTGAATCGCACGAGTATCTTTCTTGAAATGAGTCTGCTGAGTGCGGGTCAGGCGCTCGTACACCTGTTCATTGACAGCCGCAGCAGTGGCTTTCCACCACGCTTCGGGAGAGGCTTTCTGTTCGCTTGTTCCCAAGGTAGAACGCAGGTGACGCACGATACTCGCCTTGAGCTGATCTTTATCCAGTTGGAGATCCTGGTCTGTCTTCTTCTTGGTAGCCATAAACCATATTCCTTCGTTACAAATAAAATTGTTATCCCGCTTGCGGGACCGGCGCTGTTGTTATCTCAAAATATGTACCGGCGTGAGAATACTAACTAAAGCGGCAGAATTAAAAGTTAACGCAAGTCACACTTTAACCGATAAAAACAGCCTGAAAAGCTTGAAAACCCTTTCCTTTAATTGATCGCACAAAAACAAACATTCCCTTTATTATCATAAACTTAATGAAACAATAAAAATATTCTGGCATGAATAGGTTTTCAGAGATTGCCAAGCCTTGAAAATCCCTGAAAATAGGCAGCAAGACGGCACATTGAAACCGGTTTCAATGTGCCTGAAAAATTACCGTATAAATATGAAGCAATCATTGCACCCTTAAAGATGTGCCTTGAACTGATTACTCAATGGATCGTAATGGTACCCAATCTGATCCAGACGTCCTGCCAACTGCTCTTCACTCATATCGTAATAGGCCAGTAACTCCTCCAACCCGTCACACTCAAGCCTTAGCTTCTCATTGATGATGCCAAGCAAGATGTTGGCATCAAGACGTTGCAAGGTACTGATATCCATGGCGGCACCTCCTGTAAATGACCTGTATAACCATGGGCGGTTACGCAAGGTTTGTCCATAGTACGAAAAACACCCAGCCAGCTTTATATTAAATAGTGTTTAAAAACATAACCTTACTAACGACACATGCCAACACCATCACATTTTTCAGCAAAAACTCCTTGTCACTGCCACAGGATATAACTACTGTATACACATACAGCTTGGATATTCATACAGGAAACCCATATATGAACCAGCCCCTGCACTCACTGCCCTTTGCGATGAATCGTGTCATGAGCAAGCCCTGGCCAACCAGAACCGCCTGCAAAGCGGAGTTGGCTCATTATGGTGTGACTATCCAGTCTGATGATCAGTTTCTGAGCGAGCTGACAAAGCTTGGGGAGGCTCATACCGGCTGGATCTTGTTGATCGCCCCGCCGGGACGCCCCACAGTCAGCCGTCTGGAAGAGCGAGGTATCGATCCCAAGAGAGTGCTGGTGGTACATAGCCCCAAAATCAAGAACTGGCAGCAAACCCTGGAGCGCAGTCTGGGCAATGGTCACTGCGCCGCCGTATTTACCTGGCTACCCGAGCAGATCGAGCTGGATCACGTCAAGCTGCAGCGACTGGGACAGCAATCTGGCGTACTCACCCGCTTCTTTGGCGCGAAACGGACTAACCTCGGCACACCTCTGCTGGCCTATGCAGAGCAAGATATCTACCTCAATCATTAAGAAAAAAAACGAACACCTACGCAGGCTCTCCCGCGGGGCGCAGTGACAGAAGGGCGCAACCAATATGTGACCAGCGGCTTTATTTGAAAGACAAGCGTGCAACAGCCTGACGGTAGGCATCGGAGATCATTTGACCCTGCTTGCTGCAAGCAGACAAACATCAAAAGATGTAACAGATAAAGAGGCAGAAAATAAAACCTGAACTGGACAATCATGCAGCCCAAGTATTCAAACCTGCGGGACTTCCTGCCCACCAGCGAACCCGTTTGAGCAATATGATGAGGCTGAAAGTCATTGCATTCATTTGAGCTGATCACGACAATTTGCCCACCGGAGTGACCCTCTCCTTGAAATACTGGGTAACAAGGGGTATAACCACGCGTTTTATCAGGTGTAATAAGTGAGCGGTATGATGCAAGCCCCCTTTTGGCAGACCAAGAGTCTGCAGCAGATGACTGAATCCGAATGGGAATCCCTCTGCGATGGTTGCGGAAAATGCTGCCTCAACAAGCTGATCGATGAAGATACCGACGAACTGGTTTTCACCAATGTCGCCTGCAATTTGCTTAACACCAAGACCTGTCAGTGCTCTGATTACGCCAATCGTTTCAAAAAAGAGCCTGACTGTCTGCAGATCACCCATGACAAGATCGCCGAATATGACTGGCTTCCCTCAACCTGCGCATATCGCCTGCTGTCTGAAGGTGACGCTCTTCCAGAGTGGCATCCTCTGCTGACCGGCAGTCGTTCTGCGATGCATCAGGCTGGTCAATCCGTCCGTGGCAAAGTCATTCACGAGGATCAGGCGGGTGAATGGATCGATCACATCATCACTTGGGCCAGCTGACACGCTCAACCCGCTATTCTCCAGAGGCAAGGGCTGCACAATGTGCAGCCCTTGTTGTTTCTGCAAGCAGGGTTTGTAGCTTCACACATATCTGGCTGGCTAAACCAGACCCCCTCCCAGCTGCGCATTGAGAGAGGCAGAGGCAGAGGCAGAGGCAGAGGCAGAGAATGATTCCATAGTCACAGGCTTATGGGTATTGCTTGATACTCGCGATGGCGCCTCTGTTCACCCCTTAAACCTGATCAGCTGTTCCACGAGCCATAGCAACACTGATGCAATGGCAGGCAAAGCAATCGCCCTATTCCCTTAGAGCATGAATAACGAGTTATCGCATTACAGGCTGTGCCAAGTTCAACCCTGATGAACACCTGCGCCATAGCACTGTTCAAATACCCCAAGACAACTGTCAGGTGAATACCATCTCCATACATGTTGTGATTACGATGGAACTGGATGTAAGCCTACTCCCCTGAATCACACGCATAAAAAAACCGGCGCCTTGGCGCCGGTTTTTGCTCACTATCTCTCGATTACAGAGAAGCAGTGAAGGTACGGGTGATGACGTCTTGCTGTTGCTCTTTGGTCAAAGAGTTGAAGCGAACGGCATAACCGGATACGCGGATGGTCAACTGCGGATATTTCTCCGGGTTTTCCATGGCGTCCAGCAGCATTTCACGGTTCATCACGTTAACGTTCAGGTGCTGACCACCCTCTACGTTGGATTCGTGGTGGAAGTAACCGTCCATCAGGCCAGCCAGGTTGGCTTTCTGGGCTTCCATATCTTTACCCAGTGCGTTCGGAACGATGGAGAAGGTATAGGAGATACCATCTTTAGCGTAAGCGAACGGCAGCTTGGCTACGGAAGTCAGGGAAGCAACAGCACCTTTCTGGTCACGACCGTGCATCGGGTTTGCACCCGGACCGAACGGAGCACCAGCACGACGGCCATCCGGGGTGTTACCGGTCTTCTTACCATATACCACGTTGGAGGTAATGGTCAGAACAGACTGGGTAGCAACAGCACCACGGTAGGTGTTCAGCTTCTGAATCTTCTTCATGAAGCGCTCAACCAGGTCACAGGCGATATCATCGACGCGAGCGTCGTTGTTACCGAACTGCGGGTATTCGCCTTCGATTTCGAAGTCGATGGCAACGCCATCTTCGTCACGAATCGGCTTGACCTTGGCGTACTTGATGGCAGACAGGGAGTCAGCCGCTACAGACAGACCAGCGATACCACACGCCATGGTGCGATATACGTCACGGTCGTGCAGCGCCATCAGAGAGGCTTCGTAGCTGTACTTGTCATGCATGTAGTGGATGATGTTCAGCGCAGCAACGTATTGCTTGGCCAGCCAATCCATGAAGTGGTCCAGACGATCCATTACGTCGTTGTAGTCGAGGTACTCGGACTTGACCATCTCGGTTTTCGGACCGACCTGGATCTTGAGTTTCTCGTCCATACCACCGTTAATTGCATACAGCATGGTCTTGGCCAGGTTGGCACGAGCACCGAAGAACTGCATCTGCTTACCAACGATCATCGGGGATACACAGCAAGCGATGGCGTAGTCATCGTTGTTGAAATCCGGACGCATCAGATCGTCGTTCTCGTACTGAACGGAAGAGGTCTCGATGGATACCTTGGCACAGTACTTTTTGAAACCGACCGGCAGCTTCTCGGACCACAGGATGGTCAGGTTCGGCTCAGGGGACGGGCCCATGGTGTACAGGGTGTTCAGCATACGGAAGCTGTTCTTGGTGACCAGGGTACGGCCGTCAACGCCCATACCAGCCAGGGTCTCGGTCGCCCACATCGGGTCGCCGGAGAACAGTGAATCGTATTCCGGAGTACGCAGGAAGCGAACCATACGCAGCTTCATGACCATGTGGTCCATCAGCTCCTGGGCTTCTTGCTCGGTGATCAGGCCTTTCTGCAGGTCACGCTCGATGTAGATATCCAGGAAGCTGGAGGTACGACCGAAGGACATGGCTGCACCGTTCTGGGACTTGACTGCCGCCAGGTAGGCGAAGTAGGTCCACTGTACGGCTTCTTTGGCGTTCTTGGCCGGTACGGAGATATCGCAACCGTACTTGGCAGCCATCACCTTCATCTGTGCCAGGGCACGGTGCTGCTCGGAGATCTCTTCGCGCAGACGGATGGTGGCCTCCAGGTTGACGCCGTTTTCCAGGTCAGCTTGCAGGGACTTGAACTGGGCCAGTTTGTCGGCCATCAGGAAGTCAACACCGTACAGAGCAACACGACGGTAGTCACCGATGATACGGCCACGGCCGTAGGCATCCGGCAGACCGGTGATAACACCAGACTTGCGGCAGTTCAGGATGTCTTTGGTGTAAACGTCAAACACGCCCTGGTTGTGAGTCTTGCGGTATTCGGTGAAGATCTTCTCGACCATCGGGTCCAGTTGACGACCGTACACTTCGCAAGATGTTTTAACCATCTTGATACCGCCGTTGGCGATGATGGCGCGCTTCAGCGGCTTGTCAGTCTGCAGACCAACGATCTGCTCCAGGCTCTGATCGATATAACCGGCATCGTGTGCGGTAATGGTGGAGGGCAGGTCAGTATCAAAATCAACCGGCGCATGAGTGCGGTTCTCGATTTTGATCCCTTCCATGACCTTGTCCCACAGCTTGGTGGTCGCTTCGGTCGCGCCAGCCAGGAAGGACTCGTCACCTTCATACGGGGTGTAGTTCTTCTGGATGAAGTCACGGGTGTTGACAGAGGTCTGCCATTCACCGGCCGCGAAGCCTTCCCATGCTTTTTGGAACTGTTCGTTAAGTTCTGCCATTTTTCATTACCTCACACGGTATTGATGTAGTATCCCGCAATCATCCTTAATGATGACGACGGAAGATAAACCAGTAAGTCAGACCAACCATCACGCCACCACCGATGATATTGCCGATGGTCACGGGGATGAGGTTGTGTAGGACGAAGTTGGATACGGTCAGGTCAGCAAAGGTTGCCGGATCCTGGCCGATGGCCTGCCAAAATTCCGGACTAGCCACGCTGTGGATAGCGATACCAACCGGAATCATAAACATGTTTGCGATGCTGTGCTCGAAACCTGAGGCAACGAACATGGCAACCGGCAGCAGCATAACCACTACCTTGTCAGTCGCGCTGCGGGCACCAAAAGCCATCCAGGCAGCAAGACATACCATCAGGTTACAGAGGATACCCAGCGCCACCGCTTCAAAGAAGGTGTGGTGAATTTTGTGCTGGGCCACTTTGAGGGCATTGAGACCCCACTGACCGTCTGCGGCCGTGTACTCGGCAGAAACGATGATCAGCGCCACCATCAGCAGACCGCCAATCAGGTTGCCGAAGTAGACCAGACCCCAGTTCTTGAGCAGCTGAGCCCAGCTGATGCGATTGGCAGCCTTGGCCACCAGCGTCAGGGTGGTGGAGGTGAACAGCTCGGCACCGAGCAGCACACAGAGGATAAGTCCGAGAGAGAAGCAGAGACCGCCCACCAGCTTGGCCATACCCCAAGGCATGGAGCCGGTTCCGGTAGTCACTGTGATGTAGAAGATAAATGCGATGGCGATGAAAGCGCCTGCGGTAATGGCCAGTGGAATGACCTTGTATGCCGGCTTGGTAGCCTTGGCATAGGTGATGTCTTCAGCCAGTGCAGCGATGGCTTCGGGCTTGAGACAATCGAATGGAGATTCAGCTTTCAATTATTTTCTACCTGAATGTTTTGCCTGTTGAAATCATAACAAAGGGCCAAATAGCCAAAATTGACATTGATCAAGTTTATCAGAGTGCGAATGTAATTTTACTACAAATATTTTAGTGCGATGGCTACGCCACTTTACACCAGGTATCAGCTGAAACAGAAATATCACATTTTTAATGCAATGATTTTAAAGAATTTATTCTAGAGCATGGAAATGTGGCATTGGCAAGATATCTTTGCAGATCGACAGCACATCCCCTGCCCTGCCATCAACCCCCTTAGGGGTATTTTTTGTTTTTTATTTCATCTTTGAATAACAATCCCGTGCCTTGCCGCACGATAAACAGAAGGGGCCACACGGCCCCTTCCTTTACAGCAACGATCACGCCCAGTGATGGGCTCGCTTGGCCTTCTGCAGCTTCTCGTAGGCCGCCAGCAGCTTCTGGTGCAGCGGGAACTGGGAGAGCGACAGATCGGCCGCCTCCAGCCCGTGGAAGCGTGCTTCGCCAGTGGCGTTGGCCCATGCCTGTGCCAGCGTCTCTTCACCATACATGCGAGTGAAGACGGCGCGATACTGCTCCGGATCCCGCTCCTCGTCGAGGAACAACTCGACGCAGGCACGCAGGGCGCGGTAGTAGCTGGCACGCTCGGCAGTAAACACCGACTGGTTGAACTCCATGGTCCAGTCGATGAGATCGAGAGCAGTCTCCAACTCACCGGCGGCCAGCGCCAGCATGGCTTTCAGCTCGCCAACGCGCAGGGTGTGCAGCGCTGTACCCTTGACTGCGGCGATGCCCAGCAGCTCGCGTACACGGGTACGCTCGTCGTGCCCCTCTTCATCCAGTTGATCAAACAACGCCATGTACTGCTCGGCATCCCAATCCAGTGATGGCAGCGCCAGGATCACTTCGCGCAGGTTGGCGCCCATGTTGTTGTTGGCCAGCAGCAGATCTTCGGCCGGATAGATGTCGGACATGCCCGGCACCAGAATGCGGCAGGCGTAGACCCCCAGATGCTCGTAGTCGGCGATATAGACCGGCTGCTCCAGCTCATGGAAGATGCCGATCAGGTGGTCGAACTCCTCCTGCGAGGTACCACGGAAGTCCCAGTCGGCAAACTCGAAGTCCGCATCCTGCTTGAACAGATCCCAGCTGATGAGGCCCGAGGAGTCGATGAAGTGGGTCTCGAGGTTGTGGTGATCCGCCACCTGCTCGTTGTCGAATGACGGCGGCACAAACACGTCGAGATCCTTGAGACCACGGCCCTGCAGCAGCTCGGTCACGGTACGCTCGAAGGCCACTTCGAAGCGCGGGTGGGCGCCGAAGGAGGCAAAGCAGGTGCCGTTGCTCGGGTTGAGCAGCACCACACAGATGACCGGATAACGGCCACCCAGGGAGGCATCGAAGCTGTAAATGGGGAAGCCTTCCGCTTCGAGCGCCGCGATGGAGGCGGCAATCCCCGGATAACGGGCAATGACCTCGTCCGGGATCAGCGGCAAGCTGATGGCCTCGGCGATGATCTTGTTCTTCACGTGGCGCTCGAACACCTCGGAGAGCGCTTGAGTGCGCGCTTCGGTCTTGGTGTTGCCAGCGCTCATGCCGTTGGAGACATAGAGGTTGCCGATGATGTTCATCGGGATGTAGACGGTCTCGTGATCGGACTGGCGCTCGAACGGCAGGGCGACGATACCGCGCTCCTCGTTGTTTGACTGCAGATCCACCAGCATGTCGGCGGTCACTTCACCATCCGGGTTGTAAAACTTGCGGGTGAAGCTGTCTAGCAGACCGGCCGGGAACTGGTCACCCTCGATGGGGAACCACTTCTCGTTCGGGTAGTGAACGAAATCGCCGTTGGCGACCTGCTCGCCCAGATAGAAGTCGGCGAAGAAGTAGTTGGTGGAGAGACGCTCGAAATATTCGCCAAGGGCAGACGCGAGGGCCGCCTTCTTGCTGGCACCCTTGCCGTTGGTGAAGCAGAGGGCGCACTCTTTGTCGCGAATATGCACCGACCAGACGTTCGGCACGGGGTTGAGCCAGGAGGCCTCTTCAATATCAAAGCCCAAGGCTTGCAGCTTGGTCTGGAAGCGTTCGATGGAGTCTTCCAGCGCCGCGTCCTTGCCGGGAATAAAAGTGTGGTCAGTCATCACGATATCCTGATTTTTATTGGCTCATGTTCGGCCGCAGATAATAGCAGGGGTCGGCGGCTTTGGCAGGACAAAAATCAGTAAACAGGGATGAGTCGCACGGTGAGAAACCGGCTTGCCCCCTCTCCCCCGCCACAAACAGCGTGGGCCCGGGGATTGCCCGGGCCCGCTGGTTACGCGACGCGATAAACCGTCAGAGCTGCTTGCCCTGGCTCGCAATCACCTGGCTGTACCAGTGGAAGCTCGCCTTCTTGATCCGGCGAAGGGAGCCCCCCTGCTCGTCACGCTCCACATAGACGAAGCCGTAGCGCTTCTGATAGCCGTTGAGCCAGCTCAGGATGTCGGTGAACGACCAGGCGCAGTAGCCGAGCAATTCCACCCCATCCTGCATCGCCTCCTGGCACGCCTTGACGTGGCTGCGCAGGTAATCGATGCGGTACGCATCATTCACCTTGTCGCCCGCCTCCAGCTTGTCGAACTCGCCAAGACCGTTCTCGGTGATCATCAGCGGCAGACCATAGCGGGAAGAGAGGCGACGCAGGGCGATACGCATCCCGGTCGGATCGATGGCCCAGTCCCAGTTACTGGTCTCAAGGTGCGGATTGGGCGCCGTCTTGTAGAGGCCGGGGATGCCGCTGGACGGTGTAGTGCCCTTCTTGCCGGTGGTGTTGATCCGCTGCAGGGTCTGACCGCCCAAGGGGTTATCTGTGTAGGTCAGGGTGTAGTAGTAGTTGACGCCAATGTAGTCGGGCGTCCCCTCTCGCAGCAACTCCATATCGCCCTGCAGGATCTCCGGCGCCTCGCCGTTTTCTCGCAAGTAAGCGAGCGCCGCCTGCGGATAGCGGCCAAAGCAGTAGGCATCCAGCCACCAGAGGTTGTTGAACTCCTCGGCGTTCTCATAGGCCAGCATATCTTTCGGATCGCACGACGCCGGATAGGCAGGGGAGTAGGCAAAGCTCGGGCCAATCAAGCCATTTGGCACATGCTGGCGAAACGCCTTGATCACTCGGGCATTGGCCAGAAACGCGATGTGGTTGGCGGCAAAAAAGCGCTTGCGATCCTGCACGGCAGGCGGATGGGTGCCGAGCTGATAGGCGTTAGTCAGGTTGTAGTTCTGCTCGTTAAGCGACACCCAGTACTTCACCTTGCCGGCAAAACGCTGATAGAGGGTCACGCAGTAGCGCTCGAAATCCTCGATAATGCGTCGGTCTTCCCAGCCGCCGTACTCATCCTGCAGCGCCTGCGGCAGATCCCAGTGATAAAGGGTCAGTACCGGTTCGATCTGGTGGGCCAAGAGGGTGTCGATCAGCTTCTCGTAGAAGGCCAGCCCCGCCTCGTTCACCTCCCCCCGACCGGTGGGATAGATGCGCGGCCAGCTCACCGAGAAGCGGTAAGCCTTGAGCCCCATCTCGGCCATCAGCGCCACGTCCTCTTCCATGCGGTGGTAGTGATCCACCGCCACATCACCGTTGCTCCCCTCAAAGGTCTTGCCCGGCAGCTTGGTGAAGAGATCCCACACCGAGGGCCCCTTGCCATCGGCATTCCAGCCCCCCTCCACCTGATAGGCTGCGGAGGCGGCGCCCCACAGAAAATCGCTCGGGAAGTCGTTGAACTTGTGGTGATGCATCTGGTGTTGCTCCTTCTGCGCTGATGGTGTCAGCCATCTCTGATAACTCGGCGCCCCTGTGCCGGGACATCCGAAATGAATTGGCATAAGCATCCATCACTTCTAAAATTCCGTCCAATGACAAATTTGACCACTCAACATTCCCAACAGGAATGAAAGGAGCCCTGATGGAGCTACGGGATCTGAAAGCCTTCGTCACTCTGGGGGAGGTACTGCACTTCGGCCAGGCGGCGGTACGTCAACACGTTACCCAGTCGGCCCTGAGCAAACAGATCAGGCGGCTGGAGGAGGAGCTGGGCGGCGAGCTGTTCGAGCGCAACGCCAGTACCACTCGCCTCACCGGACTGGGCAGGGCGCTGTATGAAGATGCCCGCGCTGTGGTCATCCAGAGCGAGCAGCTCTCGCGCACCGCCCGCGACGTGCTGGCGGGCAATGTCGGCACCCTGCGCATCGGCTTTGGCGTGGCCACCAAGATCCTGGTGCCTGCCGCCATCGCCCGCTTTCGCGCCGAGCGACCGCAGGTGACCATAGAGCTCAACGATCTCTCCACCCACCACCAGTTGCTGGCGCTGAGTGAAGGCAAGCTGGACCTCGGTTTTTGCCGCCTGCCCGCCCCCAAGGGGTGGCACGCCCTGCCGGTGGTCGAGGCCCACTTTGTCGCCGTGCTGCCCGCCAGCTACCGCGATGTGAGGGAGTTGGCGGATCTGGTGGACAAGCCGCTGGCGATCCTGCGTCGTGACAAGGCCCCATCCTTTTACGATCACCTGATGAACTATCTGGCCCAGAGCGGGCTGCGTTTTCGCGATATCCAGTACGTCAACGACTTCGCCGCTGGCGTCGCCACCGCGGCAGCCGAGATCGCCTGGACCCTGGTCCCCTCCTCCACCACCATAGAGCACCCGGATGTGCTCACCCTCCCCTTGAGAGACGGGGAAGCCTGCTGGACCATTGGCCTTATCCGTCCTCCCCACAGCAAGGGGCCCTTGATCGATGCCTTCTGGGCAACCATCGCCGATATGACGCCAAGATAGACACGCCGTTGGCAAACCGCAGATGGCGGCAACGCATCAACGATAGCGTTCGACGATACGCGCCAACTCGCCGCTTTGTCGCAGCTGTTGCAGGGCACGGTTGAACTCGGTTATCCGGGTATTGAAGCGGGAGTGCTTGCCGATGCAGAGATTGAACGGGGTAGAGGCAAGCTGCAGCGGCACCTCGACCACCAACCCGGAGAGACCCAGCTGGTTAAGTTTGAAGCGTGCCACCAGTGGGTCTGTCACCATCAGGTCCCCCCGCCCCGCCGCCAGCATTTTGAAGACATTATCGACATTGATGGTGTGATGAACGGTGAAGCCCGCCAGATTATCCTTGCCCCAGCCGTTACCGAAATAGTCGAGAAAGGTAAGTGATTTGAAGTCGCTCAAGCGGCTGGCACGCTGAAAATCGGTCATCCGGGGGTGGCCAAGCCGGGTAAATACCGTCAAAACCGTCGTGGTAACGGGCTCCTCCACCACCAATGTGTAAGAGCGGCGCTCCCGGGTGGCGATGGTGACAAAGCCATCGGCCTGCGCCATCCGCACCAGTTTTTGCGCCCGTTGCCACGGATAACCTTCATGGCGCACCCGCAGCCCCATCTGCGCTGCCACCCGATCCATCACGTCGATCATCAGCCCACGCATCTTGCCCTGTTCGTCACGCCACGAATATGGGGCAAAGTCGTCAAAGTAGACCAGCTTCAACTCGGCCGCTGGTGCCGCCCATGCACTCTGCCACATCAGCAATCCCCACAGGATTGCGCTCCCCAGACTGACTCTCATGGCCGCGACTCCATCCACTTCTGCCAACTCTGAGCCTAGTGCAAAGCGGGCTGCGGCAAGGATAAGAAGCCAGTGAAACAAGTGGCCAACGAAAAAAGAGGGGAAGCAATGGCTTCCCCTCTCTCGTTCGTTTTTCAGCACGCCACCTTATCGATGGCGGCTACGACCTTCTGATCACGCCAGCTCGGCCCGCAGCGCCTTGGTGGCATCGACCATCACCTTGAGGGCGGCCTCAGTCTCTTCCCAGCCGCGGGTCTTGAGGCCGCAATCCGGGTTGACCCAGAGCCGCTCGGCCGGGATCTGTTTGGCCGCCTTGCGCAGCAACCCCTCAATCCAGCTCTGGCTCGGCACGTTCGGCGAGTGGATGTCGTAGACGCCCGGGCCTATCTCGTTGGGGTAGTTGAAGCGCTCGAACGCTTCGAGCAGCTGCATCTGGCTGCGGCTGGTCTCGATGGTGATCACGTCCGCATCCAGCGCCGCCACCGCCTCGATGATGAGGTTGAAGTCGCTGTAGCACATGTGGGTGTGGATCTGGGTGCTGTCCGCCACCGGGCTCGCACTCAGACGGAAGGCGCGCACCGCCCAGTCAAGATAGGCCTGATGATCCTGCTTGCGCAGGGGTAAACCTTCGCGGATCGCCGGTTCGTCGATCTGGATGATCTTGATGCCGGCGGCTTCCAGATCTGCCACCTCGTCGCGAATGGCGAGGCCAATCTGCAGGGCGGATTGCTCGCGGCTCACATCTTCCCGCGGGAAGGACCAGCAGAGGATGGTCACGGGGCCAGTCAGCATCCCCTTGACCGGCTTGTCGGTCAGGCTCTGGGCAAACTTTGTCCACGCCAGGGTCATGGGGGTCGGGCGGTCGATGTCGCGGGTGATCACCGGCGGCTTGACGCAGCGGGAGCCATAGCTCTGTACCCAGCCGAAACGGGTGATGGCAAAGCCATCCAGCAGCTCACCGAAATACTCCACCATGTCGTTGCGCTCAGCCTCACCATGTACCAACACATCCAGCCCGATGGCCTCCTGACGCGCGATGGCATCGCGGATCTCGGCCTTAATGCCAGCCTCGTAGGCGCTGTCATCGATGCGACCAGCGCGCCAATCCTGCCGCAACACCCGGATCTGAGAGGTCTGCGGGAAGGAGCCGATGGTGGTGGTGGGCAGCAGCGGCAGTTTGAGATCCGAGCGCTGCAGCTCGGCCCTGACCGGATAGGGGCTGTGGCGATCAAAATCGCTGTTGGTGAGGCTGGCGAGCCGTGACTGCACCGCTTTTTTGTGCACACGGCTGTCGGACTCCCGATCGACGATGGGCTGGCTGTAGGCGGTGATTTTGTCGAGCTCGCCCCCATCCAGATACTCTTTGAGCAGTCCCAGCTCGAAACATTTTTGCAAGGCGAAGGCGAACCAGCTGCGGGTCTGGGGATCCAGCTCCTGCTCCAGTGTCAAATCCACCGGGCTATGCAGCAATGAGCAGGATGAGGCCACCCATAGCCGCTCGCCGAGTTTGGCTTTCAGTGCACTCAGGGTCGGTGCCAGCTTGGCCAGATTGGCACGCCAGACGTTGCGGCCGTTGATCACCCCGGCTGAGATGACCCACTGAGCGGGCAGATGCGGAACCAGGGTCTCCAACTGCTCGGGGGCGGCCACCAGATCCAGATGCAGGCCATCAACTTTCAGGCTGGTGATGATGTCGCGCTGATGAGCCACCGAGCCGAAATAGGTGGTGAGCAGCAGCTTGCAGGGGCCCGCGAGGCGCTCGTAGGCGTTGAGGTAGGCGAGGCGCCACTCGTCCGGCAGGTCCAGCGTCAGCGCAGGTTCATCGATCTGTACCCACTCCACCCCTTGGGCGGCCAACTTGGCCAGGATCTCCTGATAGACAATCAGCAGACGATCGAGCAGTTCAAGGCGGGAGAAGCCGCTCTCTTTCTCCTTGCCGAGCCACAGATAAGAGACCGGCCCCAGCAGTACCGCCTTGACCGGCAGCCCCAGCACTTTGGCCTCTTCCACCTCGTCAAAAAGCTGGCTCCAGCCCAGCTTGAAGCGCTGATCACGGCTGAACTCCGGCACCAGATAGTGATAGTTGGTGTTGAACCATTTGGTCATCTCGGCGGCGGCCGCCGCCGGGCCGGTCGGCGCACGGCCCCGGGCCACCCGGAACAGGGTGTCGAGATCGGTCTCGCCATGACGGTGGCGGGCAGGCACCGCATCCACCAGCAGGCTGGTACCGAGCACCTGATCGTACCAGGCAAAGTCGCCCACCGGCAGCAGATTGACCCCGGCGCCGTGCTGGGCCTGCCAATGGCGCTCACGCAGCGTCTTGCCCACGGCAACGAGTTCGGCCTGAGTGGTCTCGCCACGCCAGTAGGATTCGAGGGCAAATTTCAGCTCGCGCTTGGCGCCGATACGGGGGAAGCCCAGAGTGTGTGCTCGTGTCATAGGTTCATTTCCTTATGCTCATTCATCTGATGGGAAACTGGATGATTTAGCCATCCAGATGTTTACACATCCAAAATGACAAGATAAGGTGACGCTGGCTATTGAATCCTCTTCAAGTGGCTCTCAAATAATCCTCAACTGACCGCCGGTAAGGTTCACCGCGAGGATACAGAGGCCGATTTTTACAGGTGCAAGAGGTGCCGCAGTCAAGAAGCGCAGCAGGCCACCGCCGGCCGCAACCTCAGCGCATACGCAATCTCACAAGGAGCCATCTTATGGCAGTGCCAAGCAATGCAGGGATAGAGATCAAACACTTGAAAACATTGACCGCGCTGGCCGAGCAGGGCTCGCTGGCCGGTGCGGCGCTGACCCTCAACCTCACCCAGTCCGCCCTCTCCCACCAGCTCAAAGAGCTGGAGACCCGCCTCAATCTGGAGCTCTACCTGCGCAAAAGCCGCCCGCTGGTGCTGACCGCGGCAGGCAGCCAGCTGCTCGTCCTCGCCCGTCAGGTACTGCCCGCCCTGGCCCAGACCGAGAAGCAGTTGCAGGCCCTGCAGAGCGGCGATGCGGGCAGGCTGCATCTGGCGCTCGATTGCCACAGCTGCATCCAGTGGCTGCTGCCGCTGTTGCCCGATTTTCGCCGCCAGTGGCCCGGGGTGGACCTGGAGGTGGAGTCAGTGCCGGGCTTTGATGCCATCAATGCCCTGCTAGGCGGCCAGCTCGATCTGCTGCTCACCTCCGATGTGCAGGCCCGCGGCGATCTCCACTTCGAGCCGCTGTTTGCCTTCGATCTGACTCTGGTGATGGCGCCGGATCATCCCCTCTGCCACCAGAGCCACATCGAGCCGGGCGATCTGGGGGCGGAGGTGCTGCTGGTCTATCCGGTGGAGCGCAGCCGCATGGATATCTTCAGCCGCTTTTTGCAACCCGCCGGGGTGGAGCCCGCCCGCTGCAAGCCGGTGGACAACACCTCGGTGATGCTGCAGATGGCCGCCGCAGGCCTCGGCGTCGCCGCCCTGCCGCGCTGGGCCAGCGACGAGTTTGTCAGACAGGGGATGCTCTGCGCCCGTCCCCTCGGCAGCGGTATTCGTCGCCATATGTATGGCGCGGTGCGGGCCGCCGATCGGGATCAAGCCTGCCTGCAGAGCCTGTTCGAGCGCATTCGCCGCAAGATGGAGGGATAGCCCTCCTCAGCGTGGCTGACCGACCTCTGCCAGCAGTGCAGGCAACTGCGCCTTGATAAAGTCGATGAGGGCCCTGACCGCTGGTGACAGACCGCGCCGCGCGGGATAGAGCATCACCAGCTTGCCATCTTTGGGACGCCACTCTGGCAGCAGTTGTTGCAGCCGCCCATCCGCCAGCTCACTCACGCAGGCGTAAAGTGGCAAGCCCACCATCCCGAGCCCCGCCAGCGCCGCCTGTTTGAGGGTTTGCACATTGTCGCTGCGCAGCAGCGCATTGACCGCCACCTCCTCACTCTCCCCACTGTCGTGCCGCAGCCGCAGCAGATCTGCCTGACGATCCAGCGAGCTGAAAAGCAGGGCATCCTCTCCTTCCAGCTGGCGTGGATGCGCCAGCGCATTGTGGCGCGAGAGCCACGCCGGGGTCGCCAGCACGCCCCACTGCACCGTGCAGAGCGGCACCTGCACCAGACTGGAGGGGGGCTGCTCGAAGGCCACCCCGCGGATCACCACATCCAGCCCCTCCTCCAGCAGATCCAACTGCCGATTGCTGGCTTGCACGGCGAGCCTCACCTTGGGGTATTGGGCCATAAAAACGGGCAACAAGCGGGCAAGCAGCGCATCGGCAATGGTAATGGGCACGCTGATGCGCACCAGGCCGCTCGGCTCCTGCTGCCGTTGCCGCACAGCCGCCTCTCCCGCCTGCACCTCGGCCAGCATCGCCTGACAGTGGCGATAGAGCACCTCACCGGCATCGGTCAGGCTGAGCTGGCGTGAGGTACGTTGCAGCAGCCGGGTATCCAACCGCTCCTCCAGCAGCCGGATCCGGCGCGAGATCCGCGACTTGGGCACGCCAAGCGCCCGCGCGGCGGCAGTGAATCCCTGTCGCTGCACCACATGGGTGAAGAGATAGAGATCATTCAAATCAAGTTCCAGTGGTGTCATCGGGCAGCCTTGGTCAGGGTGAGGTGCATTCACATCGTTCCACCAATAGAACGATAAGAACCTATTTCACCAGATTGTCGCCATTTTTGCAGCCATCATAATGGCCCTGTCCACATCAGACGGTTACTGCGCGGGCAATCCGCCCCACCAGCAAGGGCCGTTTGACTGTTACAATATCACAAGGAGTTCACCATGAAACTGCGACAAATCTGCTCTGCCACCCTGCTCGGTCTGGCGACCCTGACCGCCACGCTGGCCACCACAGCGACACCGGCCATGGCCGCCGAGGCTGCCAGCCATCCGACCGTATCACCCAACCGCTATCTGGAGATGCTCTCCCGAGACAATGCGGTACTGCTGCTGGTCGACCATCAGGTCGGCTTGCTGAGCGGCGTGCGCGACACCACGGTGGGCGAGCTCAAGCACAACGTGGTGGCGCTGGCCAACGCCGCCCGCGCCCTCGGCGTGCCGGTGATCGTGACCGCTACCATGCCCGATGGGATGTGGGGCCCCACCATGCCTGAACTGACCAGTGCCCTGCCGGATGTGAAGGTGATCAACCGCACCGTCATCAACGCCTGGGACGATCCTGCCGTGCGCGCCGCCATTGAGAAGACCGGCCGCAAACAGCTGATCATCGCCGGGGTATCCCTCGAGATCTGCGCCAGCTTCCCGGCCCTCTCAGCCAAGGCTGCCGGCTATGATGCCCGGGTGGTGCTTGATGCCTCCGGCACCTTCAACGAAGCCAAGCGCACCACTGGGCTGCAACGCTTGCTGGGGGCCGGAATCCCGGTCACCGACTACGCCTCTGCCGCGGTCGAGATGCTGCGCAGCAACGTCGACCCCAAGGCGCACGATGTCTACAACGCCCTCGACATGCCTTTCGCCACCCTGGTGTGGCAGATGCAAGAGGGTGCCAAGAAGTCGTAACTCGCCTCGCCTTCGGTCAGATGACCGAAGGCTTCTTTTGTCTTCAAGAGGTTATATCGATGACCAGACGCCTGACTCTCTCCGCCCCCGTCAAGGGCCAACCGCTACGCATTGGCAGCGGCTTTGAAGCCAGCCATTTTGGCGAACACTTTTTCAACGGTCTGATAGACCCCGTGGTGATGGTGGATCACTTCCAGATGACCGCCCCCACCTTCGAGCCCCATCCCCACGCCGGGATCTCTGCCGTCACCTATCTGTTCGAGGACTCGACGAGCCCCCACGTCAACTACGACTCCCTCGGCAATCAGGGCCCCATCGAACCGGGGGCGCTCCACTGGCTGGCGGCCGGGCGCGGGGCCGTACATACCGAGCAGCCGGAAGGGGCATCGCCCTATGTCCACGCCCTGCAGATCTTCGTCAACCTGCCTGCCCGTCAAAAGATGATGTCGCCTTTTGCCGTCCACGCAGCCGCCGCCACCATCCCCGAGTTTCATGGCGAAGGGGTGCGAGTACGGGTGGTCGCAGGCCACAGCAACGGGATAACGGCACCACACTCGGTAGAACTGCCCCAACCCTTTACCCTGCTCGATGGCCATTGCGCGCCCGGCAGCCGCTTCACCCATCTGCTGGCGGCAGGCTGGAATGCCATGATCTATCCCCTGACCGGGTCACTGACCCTGCAGGCGGAGGGAGAGCGGCACCTCATCCCGGCAGGTCACGGGATGGGTGTCAGCCTCTCTGCCGATGGCGGCGAGGCGGTGGCTCTGCAGCTTGAGGCCACCGAGCCCTGCCACTTCGTGCTGCTCTCAGGCCAGGCGCTCAATGAACCCCTGGTCAAACATGGCCCCTTCGTGATGAACAGCCACGACGCCATTGCAGATCGGCTGCATGCCTATCAGCGCGGCGAATTTGGTCAGCTCAACGATGAGTGGCTGCGCAACGGCCAATATCGGCCATGAGCACGCTCATTAGCCACCAGCCACAAAGCACGCGCTGGCCTCTGGTCTTCCTCGCCATTTTTGCCGGTGCCAGCGGCGCCCTCTGCCTTGGCAAAGTGCCCGCCGTACTCGGCATACTGCGCAGCGAGCTGGGGCTGACACTGGTCGAAGCAAGCTATCTCGCCTCAGCTTTCAATACGCTGGCGATCCTCTGCAGTCTCTTTCTCGGCCTGTTGCTGACCCGCTGGAGTGGGCGGCAAACCGGGGTTGTCGGGCTTTTGGTTATCGTCACAGGCGGTGCGTTGGCGCTGCCCGCCACCGGGCTGGCCATGATGCTGCTGTCGCGTATTGTCGAGGGGATTGGCTTTTTGCTGGTCTCGGTGGCCATGCCCGCCTTTATCGTGGCGGTGACCCGGGAGGAGGATAAACGGCTGGCCATAAGCCTGTGGGCAGTCAACCTGCCCCTCGGGGCGGCGGCGGGTATGCTGCTCACTCCCTGGCTCACGGCGCAAGGTGGCTGGCGACTGGCCTGGCTGATCCTGATGATCCCGCAACTCTCTGCCCTGCTGCTTCTGCTCGCCAGTCGCTCGGCAGATGGGCTGCGGGTCGGGGGGCCCCAAAGCGCGGCTAACGCAGGCCGCCCACTGCGCCAGCTCACGGTGCTCCGACAACAGGCACTCTGGCGCTACGGGTTGGCGTTCACGCTCTACAGCCTGATGCTCTGGGCGCTCTTTGTCTGGCTGCCAACCATGTTGCAAGGCACTCCCGGGATTGGCCAAAGCCAGATTGCCCTGCTCTCTGCGCTGGCGGTGGTCGCCAATATTCCCGGCAACCTGATGGGGGCATGGCTGCTGCGCAGGGGCGTAGCGCGAGATCGGCTCATCAGCTGGGCACTGGGCCTGATGGCGCTGTGCGGCATGCTCGCCTTCTGGCCCGGCCTGTCGCCGTGGTGGGCCTATGGACTCTGCCTCGCCCTCTCCCTGGCGGGCGGTATGGCGCCGCCAGCCACCCTCTCGTCTGCGCAGGGAGTGAGTCAGGGGCCGGTGCAACTTGCCATCGTGCAGGGCTTTTTTGTCCAGCTCGCCAACTTCGGTCAGCTGCTTGGCCCCCTGTTGCTGGCGGCCCTGATGACGGACAGCGGCCACTGGGGAAGCGCTCGCTGGCTCTTTCTGGGCGGCTTGCTGCTGGTCGCGCTGCTCTATGCCGCGGGCCACCTGCCGGGCTCAAGCATGGCTGCAAAACAGGCTCGATCGCATTCGCGGCAAGATGGAAGATGACGAATAGAGAGGGAAACATCACAGTTATCGCAGGGAATGCTGGCCGGACAAGAGGCGGTTCAGTATGTTAACTGTTTAATCTTTCTTAACGGTAGCTGCCATGTCTCAAGTCGATCTCAATCTCTTTCGCGTCCTCGATGCGGTGATCCGCTATGGTGGTGTCACCACGGCCGCCGAGATGATGGAGATGACCCCCTCGGCCATCAGTCAGGCCATCAGCCGCCTGACCACTCTGGTGGGCGAGCCGCTGTTTGTCCGCCAGGGACGCGGCATCACCCCCACGGCGCGAGCGCTCAGTCTGCACCACGAGATCATGGTGCCGCTGCACGACATGGAGCGCAGCCTGCAGCGCACCGATCTCTTTGATCCCCAGACCAGTCGGCGCACTTTTCGCATCGCGGGGGTGCCCGATATCGATATCTTCTTCCTGCCGGAGCTCAACAACCTGCTGCAGACCCGAGCCCCCAACTGTCAGCTGGAGTGGAACACCCAGGTGCAGGACGAAGCCCTGCGCCAGAACAGCCTCTATCTGCACAGCGTGGATCTGGTGCTGGCCACCAAGCCGATGGCGGAGCAGGGGATCGAAAACGAGCAGATCATGTCCCAGGCCCTGCGCATCGCCTGTCGCAAGGATCACCCCAGGATCCGCCAGGCCCCCGACATGGCCACCTTCTTCAACGAAAAGCACTTGGTATTGCAAACCAGGCGGCTCGACAGCTTGCTGCTCAACACCCTGACCAAGGCGCCGCTGCCGCCGCGCCAGATTGCCTACGAGAGCGACTCCCTGCTCACCGCCCTTCATCTGGTGAGTCGTACCGACTGGCTCTGCGTCGCCAGCCAGTGGCATATGGAGAAGCTGGGGCAAGCGCTGGATCTGGCCAGCTATCCCCTCCCCTGGCTCTCGGAGGATTGCCCCGTCTACATGAGTTGGCACAAGAGCTCCGGTCAGGATACCGGGCTTAATTGGCTCAAAGATCAGGTGCGGGCCGTCAGTTCGTTTTAAGTATGCTTAACAGTCAAGCATGCCCATCTCCTCATCCGGGCTATCGCTCTTCTCGACAAACCGCCTTATGGATAATCCCCCTTCAGGATAATCGGGGGCCTTTTCTCAACCATTAAGGCGCAGCTCATGACGACATCGTCGTGCCGAAATAGCTGCGCAGTGCCTCCACCACCCGTCGCACTTTCTCCGGGATCTCCCGCTGCGGCGTGATGGCGTGGATCTCCATCGGCTGCACCCGAAAACCAGGCAACAGTTCGAGCAGACGCCCCTGCGCCAGATCCTCGCCAATCTCCCCCTCCGGTTGCAGCGAGATCCCCTGCCCTGCCAGCGCAAACTGGCGCAGGGGCAACACGTTATTGCAGAGCACCTTGGCCTTGAACCTCACCCTGTGCTCGCCCCCCTTCTCATCCTGCAGCAGCAAACCGTTGCCCAGCATGTCGCCACAGAGCCAGTCGTGAGTGGCCAGATCGGCGGGCGTGCGCGGCGTCCCCTTGCGCGCCAGATAGGCGGGGGCGGCGCAGAGCAGCATCCGGGTCTGCCCCAGTTTGCGGGCCACCAGGGTCGAGTCGGGCAAGGTGCCGACCCGCAGCGCCACGTCGATCCGCTCGGCAATCAAATCCCGCTTCTCGTCGTCGGCGATGATCTGGATGGTGAGGCCGGGGTGGGCCTGCAGCAGCGGTGAGAGGGCCAGCGCCAGCGGCTGGCCCGCCATCCCCACCGGGGCAGTGATCCGCACTTCCCCGAGCAGAGCGTCGCGCACCTCCGAGAGGCGCAGCTCGGTCTCGCTCAGAGTCTGCTGCAACGCCCGACACCCTTGCCACACCACCTCTCCCGCCTCGGTCAGACTGAGACGACGGGTGGAGCGATGGAGCAGGGGCAGTCCGAGCAGGCTCTCCAGCTGACTGATATGCTGACTGACGGCGGAGGGGGTCATGCCAAGGGATTTGGCTGCCCCTGTCATGCTGCCCGCTTCCACCACGGCGGCGAAGATGGCGTAACGTCTGAGCTGCTCCATTATTAAATCCAGCTTATAAGTGAATGCATTTTTGAGGTGATTATTAAATCATAAATGGCGGCGTAGGATAGCCCCATTCCAACAGTGAAGGAGAGTTCCCCATGAAGATTGCCCTGATCGGTGCCAGCGGTTTTGTCGGTTCAGCCATCCTGAACGAGGCCATCAGCCGCGGCCATCACGTCACCGCCATCGTCCGCGATGTCAGCAAGGTGGCCGCCCATCCGCAGGTCACCGCCGTGGCGGTGGATGCCCAAAACCCGCAGGCATTGGCCGAGGTGCTCAAGGGGCACGATCGGGTGATCAGCGCCTACAACCCGGGCTGGACCACACCGGATATCTACGACCAGTACCTCAAGGGCGCCAACGCGATCGTCGCAGCAGCCAAAGCGGCCAACAGCTGGCTGCTGGTAGTAGGTGGCGCCGGCAGTCTGGAGGTCGCTCCCGGCGTGCAACTGGTGGATACCCCTGAGTTCCCGGCCGAGTGGAAACAGGGGGCACTGGCGGCCCGCGACGGTCTCACCGCCCTGCGTCGTGAAACCACCCTCGACTGGCGCTTTGTCTCTCCCCCGGTGTTCCTCGAACCGGGCGAGAAGTGCGGTGGCTATCGGATTGGTGGCGATCAGGTGCTGTTCAGCGGCGAACAGCCTGCCGGGATCACCGCCGGTGATCTGGCTGACGGTGTGCTGAACGAGGTGGAAAAACCGGCTCACCAGCGCCAGCGCTTTACCCTGGGTTACTGAGAGCCAGCAATCGGTTAAGGCCAGAATGCGCGGTCACTCACCTACGCTTCCGGTCAGGTGAACACCCGCTCAACCAGAAGGGAGGCATCCGCCTCCCTTCTGTTTTGGTCATTTTTGCCGCTGGCAGCTTGCCTCTGGTTATCACTCTCCCCCTCATCATTGCCCCTTTACCCCACAATGGCTGCGCAAAAAACCTTCAGCCCATCAGTTTCCGAATTACATTTCGAATTTTGTATATAACTAAGAATAATTTGTTGTTTCATTCTTATAACACCGAACAGTAGCATCCCCTTTATCCCAGATGGCGCCACACTGTCGCGCCATCCCGTTTGCCGCTTATCAGGTCTGCCAACAGCGGAGGCAGTGCAAGAGATGGCGCCAGAGATAACGAAAGAGTGAGGAGGTGCACATGGAACATTCACCACTGCCGATCATCGATCTGGCTGCCCTCAAGGGGGCGCCCGAGGTGCGTCGCCCTATGCTGGCCAGGCTGGCCGCGGCCGCCCGCGATGTGGGCTTTTTCTATCTGGTCGGCCACGGCTTGAGCAAGGTTGAGATGCTAGAGACCCTGGCGCTGGCAGAGCGCTTCTTTGCTCTGCCGGAGCAGGAGAAGCTGACGGTGCAGATGGTCAACAGCCCCCACTTTCGCGGCTACAACCGGGTCGGTGCCGAGCTGACCCGCCAGCGGCCGGATCTGCGAGAGCAGTTCGATATCATGAATGAGGCGCAAGCCCTGCCTGCGGCCTTGATCCGTGAACCCTGGCAGCGGCTGATCGGCCCCAACCAGTGGCCGACCGCCCTGCCCGAGATGAAAGGCCATCTGCTGGCGTGGCAGGATCGGCTGAGCGGTATCACCCTCACCCTGCTCGCCGCTTTTGCCGAGGTGCTGGCACAACCGGCCAACGTGTTTGACGACAGTATTCGCGGCGCCCCCTACCAGCACATGAAGCTGATTCACTACCCGGGGCAAGAGGCGGGTGGCAGCAGTCAGGGGGTCGGCGCCCACAAGGATCCTGGCTACCTGACGCTGGTGATGCAGGACAATCACTCGGGGCTTGAGGTCGAGACGGCCGACGGCTGGATCTCCGCGCCCCCCCTGCCGGGAGCGCTGGTGGTCAATATCGGCGAGCTGCTGGAGCTAGCCTCCAACGGCTATCTCAAGGCGACCCTGCATCGGGTGGTGAGCCCGCCGTCCGGCGTATCGCGCCTCTCCTGCGCCTTCTTTATGGCGGCGCGGCTCGATGCCACCGTGCCACTGCTCAGCCTCTCCCCCGCGCTGGCAGCGCAGGCGCAAGGGCCGGAGAGTGACCCGACCAACCCGCTCTTCTATCAGGTGGGGGAGAACGTGCTGAAAGGGCGGCTGCGCTCCCACCCGGATGTGGCGGCCCGCAACTATGGGGAACCCGCTCGCCTCCCGCGCACTGAAAGCGAAGCGATACCGGCCTGAACAGCGCAGAGATCCGCCGGCGGGTATATGCATAAGCCACAGCCGCGTGCACATACCCGCGCTGACAAACACAACAAGCAACGAACGACAAAACAAGTCATGGCCAGAGCCTGGCCATCACGGAGCAACACGATGAAATTCAAGACCATGAGCGTACACAGCGGCCAGCGGATCGACCCCCAGACCGGCGCCCTCACCACCCCGCTCTACCAGAGCAGCACCTTCAGCTACTTCAACGCTCAAGCGGGCAAGGAGCGCTTTGCAGGTCAGGCCCCCGGCTTTATCTACAGCCGCTTTGGCAACCCCACCACTGCCGAGCTGGAGCAGAAGCTGGCGGCGCTGGAAGGGGCTGACGAAGCGCTAGTGGTGGCGAGCGGCATGGCGGCGGTGAGCGCCATCATGTATGCCCTGGCCGACAGCGGCGATGAGGTAGGCTATATCGGCCCGCTCTACGGCGGCACCGATGAGTTCCTCAAGCAGACCTTCAGCCGTGCCGGCATCAAGGTCACCGCCTACGAGAGCGATCGGGATCTGCTGGCCAACATCCGCCCTGCTACCAAGGTGGTACTGTTCGAAACCCTGACCAACCCCACTCTCAAGGTGGTGGATCCGCGGCTGGTGGTGGAAGCGGCCCGCAAGGTGGGCGCCATCACAGTGTGTGACAACACCTTCCTCACCCCCTACCTGCTGCGTCCGCTGGAGCTCGGTGTCGACGTGGTGATGCACAGCGGTACCAAATATCTGGGTGGCCACGGCGACATCATCGCCGGGGTGGTGGCGGGCTCCCACGCTCTGATGAAGTCGATCCGCACCGTGGCCCTCAAGCATATCGGTTCTCCCATTGGCCCACAGGAGGCCTACCTGCTGCAGCGCGGGGTCAAGACCCTGCCGCTGCGGATGGATGCCCACCTGCACAATGCCCAGAAAGTGGCCGAGTTTCTGGCCGCCCACCCGGCAGTGAAGAAGGTGATCTACCCGGGGCTTGCCAATCATCCGGGCCACGATGCTCTCAGCGCCTTCGCCAGCGGCTTTGGCGGCATGGTGAGCATCGAGCTGGAGGGCGGGTTTGAGCGCTGCGCCACCCTGCTCGATAACCTGCAGCTGTTCGTGCAGGCGGTGAGTCTGGGGGATCTCGAGAGTCTCGCTTGCCATCCGGCCAGTACCACCCACGCCGCCATGGACGAGGCGAGCCGCCTCGCTGCCGGAGTCAACGACGACCTCATCCGCTTCAGCATCGGGGTGGAAGATGCGGACGATCTGATCGCCGATCTGGCCACCGCGCTGGCACAGATCTAACCGGGAGCACACATCTCACTTGCCCGCCAAATGGCGGCGAGTGAGATGCCCCAAACACAACAACGGCCCATCAAGGGCCGTTGTTGTTTGTTGCGCTATGGAAAGACGGGATTTACTCCTCCCACACCACCACCTGGGATGAGGGCCAGCGATCCCCGACCTGGGCGTACTTTTGCTCCAGCAGGTGACGCTTGATCTTCATGGTGGGGGTCAGCACGCCGTTTTCGATATTCCAGGGAGTCTTCACTACCAGAATGCCGCGAATTTTGGCATGAGATTCCAGCTGATCGTTGACCCGTACCCGCGCCGCTTCCAGTCTGGCGTTGACCTCCTCACGATTGCCCTTCATGGCACTCTCGGCCAGCTGCACCAGCGCAATGGGCTGCGGCATGCCGTAACCAATCACGCAGAGCTGTTCGATAATGGGCTCCTGCCCCAGCAGCCCCTCGATGGGCACCGGCGCCACATACTTGCCCTTGGCGGTCTTGAACACATCCTTCATCCGGCCGGTGATGGTGAGATAACCCTCCTTGTCCAGCTTGCCCATATCGCCGGTGTGGAGCCACCCCTCGGCATCGATGGCCTCGGCGCTGTGCTCGGGATCCTTGTAGTAACCCAGCATCATCCCTTCGCAGCGGCAGAGGATCTCCCCCTCGTCGGAGATCTTGATGGTCACCCCAATCCCCGCCTTTCCGACGGTGCCGATCTTGTCGGCGCGGAACGGGTAGTTGATGGTGGAGTAGGCGTGGTTCTCGGTCATACCCCAGGCTTCAGTCACCTTGAGGCCGATGCTCAGATACCACTCAAGCAGCGCAGGGGAGACAGGCGCAGAACCGCAGCCCAACACCCGGGCCTGATCCAGTCCCAACCCCTTTTGCAGCTTGCGTTTGATAAGGCCGGAGATAAGCGGGATCTTGAGCAGCAGTTCAAGTTTCTTCTGGGGCAGCTTCTCGTGGATCTTGATGCGGAACATGGCCCACAGCCGTGGTACCGAGATAAAGACGGTGGGACGGCAACGTTTGACATCTTCGATAAAGGTATCGAGGGATTCGGGGAAGGCGATGGTAGCGCCGCCATAGAGACTACCGCCGTAGATGTAGACCCGCTCGGTAATGTGGGCCAGCGGCAGGTAGGAGAAGCCCCGATCGGCCTGGCTCAGGCTCACCGTCTCCACCAGCTTCTCGCACGACCAGGCGTAGCGCTCGACGCTCAGCATGGCCCCTTTCGGCTTGCCGGTGCTGCCGGAGGTGTAGACAAGACTCAGCAGGGAGTCAGAGGCCTGCACCGGGCTGTCAGGGATCGGCTCGTGCGCCTCCAGCAGGTCATCCCACTGGTGGCTGGCCGGCATGGTGTCGTAGGGGAAGGCGATACGCAGCAGATCGGCGGGTACGCCCGCCTCCTGACTCTTCCAGTCATCCAGCTTGCCGACGAAGATCGCCTTGGCCTCGCTGTGGCGCAGCACATATTCGATGGTGTCGACGTTGGCAGTCGGGTAGATGGGCACGCTCACATACTGCCCCATCTGCATCGCCAGATCGGCGATAAACCACTGGGCGCAGTTCTTGGAGAGCAGCGCCACCTTGTCACCGGCCACCAGACCGAGGTGACGCAAGGCCGTCACCATCCGCCGCGCTTCATCGGCCACTTCACCCCAGGTGAAATCGACATATTCGCGGTTGATGGTTTGACGCAGGTAGGTTCGATCAGGACACTGCCGCTCCCAGTGATAGAGCATCTCGAGCGGCAGTTTATTGGCAATGCGTGAGGAGGAGGCCATAGTTTAATCCCTGAAACAAAAGGCGAAACTTATTATTAACCTTTCACTAACTTCAGGGGAAGAATAAACTCAAACTTCAGTTTGAATTGTGTATCCGATCAAGCTTCTGCGTCTTGTTGCAAACGACTCCACATCGCCTGCACCAGTTTTTCATCCTCTTCAGAAAGCTCACCTTGCAAGATCGCCTCGTTGAGGCTGCGCAGCACATAGCTCTTGACGTCCCGCACCAGGGTCTTGCCTTCCAGCTCGGCCCGGGCAACGGCCAATGAGATATGACCTCGCAGGTAACCCCCCGCAAACAGCTCATCGTCGGTCGCGGTAGCAACCATGCTGTCGATCAGTCCCAACAACTTGTGCTCAAAATCGTGAATCGTCATGTAACGCAGCCTCATTTGCGGCAAAAAATTCGGGGGTATGGAACCGCAATCCGGTTGATTGCAGCTCTCTGGCGCCAGGCCAGCAGCGTCCTTGGCGTCCTATTCCGGGTTGGCCACCGGGTAGATGACCTGATCCTTGTATCCCGTGGTTATTCGCAGATAACCACGCAACGCCCGGTTTAACTCGGTATCATCGGTGTCCACCAGCAGCGGCCTGCCCGCAAGGGCGGCAAGCTTGGCTTTGGTTGCCAGCACCTGGATATTGTCCAGCCCGACACACCGAATCACCTCGGGACTCAATTGCTGATTTCCGCGCCCGAACAGATGTCCCTGTCCGCCTATCAGGGTAATGATCAGTCGGCAGCGACGGCCGCGGATCCGGGTCAGGATCTCGGCGGCGCTGAGATCCTGCCCGATAAGTCGGCCATTTTCCACCAGATCCACACCGAGCAAAGTATTTTCCAGACCGAGCTCTGCCATACAGGCTGCCACCGTGCTGCCGGAGCCCATCAGATAGAGGGTATCGGGCTCCATCTGCTCCACCACACCGGCGGCGAGATCCGCCAACACCAGCTCTTCGGACTCCTTTCCCCCCTGCTTGACCGCCTGCACATAACGCAGATCACCGGGCACCTTCAGCTGGCCGTAGTGGCGGGCCCGCACCTTGCCCGCGCGAAACGCCTCCTCGTCGATGTCGCGCACCTCGGCATCGATCAGGCTGAGCAATTCCCCTGCGATCATCCGCGCCACCACCCGCCCGCTGGCTGCGGAGGTCACCCCGTAGACGCCGGAGTGGATCTTGCACCCCGCCGGAATGCCGAGCACATGGCAAGACTCCCCCACCGCGGCGCAGATATCCCGCGCCGTGCCATCGCCACCGGCAAACAGCAGCAGATCGACCCCGGCTTCGCGCATCAGCTCGGCAGCGTGGCGGGTATCGTCAGCCGAGGTGCTATCCCCGGCCGGTTGATAGATGATCCGACAGGGCAACCCCAGCTCGCGGGCCACCGCCTCCCCCATCTCTCCCGCCACCGTCAGCAGTTCGAACGGGACGCTCAGCTCGCACAGTGGCAACAAGGCTTGCCGCGCCCGCTCCTGCGCCTTGGGCACGGCACCACGAGCAAGCGCCTCATCCACCACGCCGTCACTGCCCTTGAGCCCCACTGCGCCGCCAATCCCGGCGACCGGATTAATAATGAACCCTAATCGAAACATGCCAGCCTCCCTTGCGATGGCCACCATTTTTATCTTTTCCCCCCTCTGGGACAAGCAGTGGCGCCCCTGCTAGAATGCGCTGCTTCAATTTTCCAACCAATTTTCAACCAAGGTTCAATCATGCTGGAATGGGTTCTTGATCCCTCTGCCTGGGTCGCACTCGCCACCCTTACCCTGCTCGAGATCGTGCTGGGCATCGACAACATCATCTTTATCTCCATCCTGGTGGGTCGCCTGCCGGAGGCGCAGCGTCAAAAAGCGCGCATTCTGGGTCTGGGGCTCGCCATGGGTACCCGGATCCTGCTGCTGCTCTCGCTGGCCTGGGTGATGCGCCTCACCGATCCGCTCTTCACCGTGCTGGGTGAAGCCATCTCCGGCCGCGATCTGATCCTGCTGCTGGGGGGCCTGTTCCTCATCGGCAAGAGTGCTCACGAGATCCACGTCACCCTGGAAGGGGCAGCCGAGCCGGAGAGCGTCAGCAAAGCGGCCTCAGGCTTTATCAGCACCCTGATCCAGATCGCCATCCTCGATATCGTGTTCAGCCTCGACTCGGTGATCACCGCGGTCGGCATGGCCGATCACGTGCCGGTGATGGTGCTGGCCATCATGATCGCCGTCCTCATCATGATGTTTGCCGCCAAATCCATCGGTGATTTTGTCGATGCCCACCCCACCATCAAGATGCTGGCTCTCTCCTTCCTCACCCTTGTTGGTTTCGCCCTGATGGCGGAGGGGATGGACCTGCACATTCCGAAGGGATACATCTACTTCGCCATGGCCTTCTCGCTGGTGGTGGAGATGATCAACATCCGCCTGCGCAGCCATCACGACAATAACGGGCAAAATAGCGCGCAGTAACCCTGCCCCCACATGCCCTCGCGACCCCAGCTGTCGCGATCAAAAAGAGCGCCGGTCGGGCGCTCTTTTTTTATGGGTAACGAAACGATGAAAGGGTTATTGATCGCTGATGACTATGGCAACCCGGCGGTTGGCGGCCCGGCCCTCTCTGGTCTTGTTATCCGCCAGCGGCATGGTCTCGCCACGGCCATGGATCTCCAGATTGGCCGGCTTCATGCCGACCGAGACCAGCACATCGGCCACCGACTGGGCCCGCTTCAGGGAGAGCTGCTGGTTGTAGCTGCTCTCGCCGGTATTATCGGTGTGCCCATCCACCCGCGCCTTGTCCAACCCTACGCCAAGCAGTGTTTTACCCAGTTTTTCAACGGATTGGCGAGTCTGGGGATTGAGCGCCCCCACGTTGTTGGCAAACAGCACCCGGTTGGCCAGATCCAGCGTCCACCCCTCATCGGTCAGATAAAAGCCCTGCTCCTTGAGCACGGCGATTTGCTCCGGGGTCAACCCTTTGGGCGCGCTCTGGCAACCGGCCAGCAGCGACAACATCAACCCCAGCAGGGTCACTTTCAACAGGTGGGTGATCTTCATGATTTGCTCCTTGTTTATGTTGTTATTCTTGCCAGTCAGGTGATGGTTTGCTGTTCGCTGCGGCGCGCCCGTTTCGCCAGATACATGGCTGCATCGGCCTGATCACACAGCACGCTGGCACTCATGCCCGCCTGATAGACGGCGAAGCCGACACTCACCTCTGCCACCAGCTGACGACCGTCACGCAGCGCCACCGGTTCGCTCATCGCCTGCTGGATGCGGCCAATCACCTCTTCCACCTCATGCTGTCGCTGGAGTGGGCCAACCAGCACCGCAAACTCGTCACCACCGAGGCGAAACACCAGATCATCCGGACGCAGCTGATGTTGTACCCGTCTTGAGAGCGCGATCAGCACATCGTCACCGGCGTTGTGCCCCAGCGTGTCATTAATTTGCTTAAAGCGATCGCAGTCGAGATAGAGCAGCGCAAATCCCTCTTGCTCGCCGAGGGAGATGGCCTGCGCGAGCCGCGCTTCAAACAGGGCGCGATTGGGCAGTCCGGTGAGGGCATCGTGAGTCGCCTGATGGAGCAGGCTGGCATTTTCGCGGGCTTGCTGGGCCTGCCAGGCTTGCAGCTCGTCCAGCAGGGAGTTGAAGTCATCCCCCAGCTCGTTAATCTCGACGATATCGGCCGGTGGCGCCCGCATCCCCAGGGTGCGCTGTCGACGTACCGAGTGGGCGACAAGTGCCAGTTTGCGCAGCGGTGCGGTGATGGAGACCTGCATCCGGTCGGCCACATAGAGTGCCACCATGGCGCTCAGCATCAGGCAAACCACCATCACCAGCAGCGCCGAGAGCAAAAACAGCAACAGATATTCACCGTGGCCGCGCAGCTCGATGGTGGCGATCTGCTCGCCACCCCGCAGCATGGGGAGTTTGACAGGCCCTGGCATCAGCAGTTGGGCCAGATAGTCTTCGAGCGTAACCAGCGGGTTGCTTCTGGGGCGCTCCCAACTGGCGAGCAGCTGACCATTGGTCAGCACGATAGTGGCTTCGGCCACCTCTTCCTTGGCAACGATGCCACTGAGTGCCTCGCTCGCCGCCTCCTCATCGTGGAACACCACCGCCGCCTCGGCGCTGTAGCTGATGGCGCGGGCTACCAGCTCCAGATTGTGGTCGGCGTAAAAACGCACTACCAGCAGGGCCACCAGAGTAAAAAAGAGTCCCGCCACGCTGACGGCTGTGATGGCGGCCACCAGATGGGTTCGCCCCAGGCTCTGACGCAGGGTCAGACGGCGGGGAGCCGCGCTCACCTGTCGTCTCATGGGACCACCTTGTCGGCATGGGCCAGCTTGAGCACGGCGGGATGCACCCGCACTCCGCTCAGGGCCAGGGCATCGAGGTTCACTTTAAACCGCACCCGCACGCTGTCCGGCGAGGTCTGCAGGCAGAACACCGAGCTGGTGGAGCAGTCGTGGTTGTATTCGCTGATGCTGAGCACTGGGTGTCCCTGCAGGCGGGCAAACAGCGCAATCCGGGTCGGCTCGTCGAGCACTCCCAGATAGAGCACATCGCAGTGATCGCTGATGGCCGGATCGCTCGCCTCGTAACGATGGACCTGCACGGTACGGCCATTGGCTTGACGATCGATGGTAAAGAGGGCGCCGGCCTTAACCATCCCCTCATATGAGCGAGGCGTGGCGCGGCTTCTGAGGTATGATCGCCATCCTTGACCAGCTAATACCCAACAGACTATCCCCATG
>NZ_JBFODM010000078.1:0-40481 GCF_040908325.1 Aeromonas sp. R4-1 | reverse complement strand
GTTGGAGCGTTACGGAAAAGGCGTAAATATCAAAGCATGTTTGCATGAGGCGCTGGGGCGCCCCATGCAACACGTAATTGGGACATAGCCTTTTTATTGAGGGATCCCTTGTTTAACCCCGGGTTGCCAGTATAATCCGGAGCCCTTGATCCTCTGGATCCTCACGCTCGGCAGCGGCCTTTTCAAGACCACGGCAGGATGAGAGGGAACGGCGGATTGACTAAAAGCCGAACTCTGTTTAGAATTCGGCCTCTTTTGCTAGTCGTCACACGCTATAGCTGGCGCGTCGGCTAAGTGTGACAATCAAAACTGTACAGAAATACGGAATCGAATCATGAAACGTACTTTTCAACCGTCCAACCTGAAGCGCAAGCGCTCTCACGGTTTCCGCGCCCGCATGGCAACTGCCAACGGTCGTAAAGTTCTGGCCGCTCGTCGTGCCAAGGGTCGTGCCCGTCTGGTAGTTTAATGCCTACCCAGCACACCTTCTCTCGGGAGTTACGTCTGTTAACTCCCGAACACTTCAAACGCGTTTTCGCCGAGCCTGTCCGGGCTGCTTCCCCGCAAATTACGCTTCTCGCCTGCCCCAATTCACTCGAACACTCTCGTCTTGGTCTCGCTGTGCCCAAAAAAGCACTCAAGCGTGCCGTCTGGCGTAACCGTGTCAAACGGGTGGTCCGGGAAAGTTTCCGCCTCAAACAACATCAGCTGCCCGCTATCGACATCGTGGTGATCGCCAAAGCCGGTGTGAAAGAGATGGATAACGAGGAACTGTTCAAGTTACTGGAAAAGCTATGGCGCACCCTGTCACGCCGTTGCAATGGGTAGCTATCAAACTGATACGCCTGTATCAGCTAATCATTAGCCCTCTGCTCGGGCCGCGCTGCCGTTTTACTCCAACTTGTTCCCAATTTGCGATAGAAGCCATCCGACTTCACGGTTTCATAAAAGGCGTTTGGTTAGCTAGCAAACGTCTATTAAAATGCCATCCCTTATCCGAGGGTGGTTATGACCCGGTTCCGCAACCAAAGCGAAGAAACTGAAGACTATGGAATCACAACGCAATCTACTCCTGATCGGTTTGCTGTTCGTGAGCTTTCTGCTCTGGCAACAGTGGGAGTCCGACAAGGCTCCGAAGCCGGCCCCGACTACCGTGGCCCAAACCGAACATTTCGTACCTGAAGCCGGTCAGACCGGTGATATTCCTCAGGTTTCCGAGCAAGCCAACGCGACTGCCGCACGCAAGCTGATCACCGTCTCCTCTGACGTGCTCAAGCTGACCCTGGACACCCAGGGTGGCGACATCGTGTCTGCCGAACTGCTGTCTCACAAACTGGAAGAGGGCAAGGACCAACCGTTCGTGCTGCTGACCAGCAAGCCTGAGCACCTCTATATCGCCCAGAGCGGTCTGGTGGGTCGCAACGGTCCGGACAGTCAGGCCGAAGGTCGTCCTACCTATGAAGCCGCCCAGACCAGCTATCAGCTGGCCGATGGTCAGGATCAAGTCGTCGTTCCGATGACCTGGACCGACAGCAAGGGCGTGGTCTTCACCAAGGAGTTCATCCTCAAGCGTGGCGACTATGCCGTTGGCGTTGATTACCAGATCGACAACAAATCTGCCGAGCCGGTTCAGGTGCAGTTCTATGGTCAGCTGAAGCAGACCGTAGCCACACCGAAGGATCAGGAAGGTCATGCCATGGTAGCCAGCGCTTACCGTGGTGGTGCCTTCTCCACTGAAGATACCCGCTACAAGAAGTACACCTTCGACGAGATGAAGGATGCCGACCTGAACAAGACCACCAAGGGTGGTTGGGTCGCCATGCTGCAACACTACTTCGTCTCTGCCTGGGCACCGAATGCCGACGATACCAACAGCTTCTACAGCCGTGTGATCCCGGGCAAAGGCCAGGCCATCATCGGTTACAAGGCGCCGCTGGTTGACGTGGCCGCCGGCCAACAGGCTGAAGTAACCAGCAAGCTGTGGGTCGGTCCCAAGCTGCAAGACCAGATGGCCAAGGTGGCTAACCACCTTGACCTGACCGTCGACTACGGCTGGCTGTGGTTCATCGCCCAACCGCTGCACTGGCTGCTGACCGTGTTCCACGGTTTCGTCCAGAACTGGGGTCTGGCCATCATCATGCTGACCCTGCTGGTGCGCGGCATCATGTTCCCGCTGACCAAGGCCCAGTACACCTCCATGGCCAAGATGCGCATGCTGCAACCCAAGATTGCGGCCCTGCGTGAGCGCTTCGGCGATGACCGCCAGAAGATGTCTCAGGGCATGATGGAGCTGTACAAGAAGGAGAAGGTCAACCCGCTGGGTGGCTGCCTGCCGATCCTGGTTCAGATGCCGATCTTCATCGCCCTTTACTGGGCACTGATGGAGTCCGTCGAACTGCGTCACGCGCCGTTTGCCCTGTGGATCACTGACCTGTCAGTGAAGGACCCCTTCTTCGTGCTGCCAATCCTCATGGGTGCCTCCATGTGGTATCTGCAGAAGATGAGCCCGACCACCGTAACCGACCCGATGCAGCAGAAAGTGATGCAGTTCATGCCGATCATCTTCACTTTCATGTTCCTCTGGTTCCCGGCTGGTCTGACTCTCTACTGGCTGGTGAGCAACGTCATCTCCATCATCCAGCAGACCATCATCTATCGTCAGCTGGAGAAGAAAGGACTGCATTCACGCAGCTAATCTTCCCGTGATGACAAAAGAGGCGGCCTTCGGGCCGCCTTTTTTATTACAATGTCTCCCACTACGTTTTCCTATCAGCGAACAAACGAGCCAAGCAAGATGACAACAGATACGATCGTGGCCCAGGCCACCGCGCCAGGCCGTGGTGGCGTCGGCATAGTCCGGGTCTCCGGCCCCGCCGCCGAACAGGTCGCCGGGATAGTGCTCGGCAAGCTCCCGCGGGTGCGCTACGCCGAATATCTGCCGTTCAAGGATGAGCAAGGCCAGGTACTGGATCAGGGCATCGCCCTGCTGTTCAAAGCCCCCAACAGCTTCACCGGCGAGGATGTGCTGGAGCTGCAGGGCCACGGCGGTCCCGTCATCATGGACATGCTGATCCGCCGCATTCTGAAAATCGATGGCATCCGCCCTGCCCGCCCCGGCGAGTTTAGCGAGCGCGCCTTCATCAACGACAAGCTGGATCTGGCCCAGGCCGAAGCCATCGCTGACCTTATTGAAGCCTCCAGCGAACAGGCCGCTCGCAGTGCCATGCACTCCCTGCAGGGGCAGTTCTCCAGCAAAATCCAGCAACTGGTGGAGAGCCTGATCCGGCTGCGCATCTATGTGGAAGCGGCCATCGACTTCCCGGACGAGGAGATCGACTTCCTCTCCGACGGCAAGGTGGCGGGCGACCTCTACGCCATCATGTCCGAGCTGGACGACGTACGCGGGGAAGCCAAACAGGGCGCTCTGCTGCGGGAAGGGATGAAGGTGGTGATCGCCGGTCGTCCCAACGCCGGCAAATCAAGCCTGCTCAATGCCCTCGCGGGCCGCGAGTCAGCCATCGTCACCGAGATTGCCGGCACCACCCGCGACGTGCTGCGCGAACACATCCATCTCGATGGCATGCCGCTGCACATCATCGACACCGCCGGTCTGCGCGACACTCAGGACAAGGTGGAGCAGATCGGTATCGAACGCGCCTGGGCCGAGATCGAACAGGCCGATCGGGTGCTGTTTATGGTGGATGGCACCACCACAGATGCGGTCGACCCGCGGGAGATCTGGCCGGAATTTGTTGATCGGTTGCCAAAAAACATCGGCCTCACCGTTATTCGCAACAAGGCCGACCTGACCGGCGAGGATCTGGCACCGAGTCAGGAGCAGGGCCACGCCGTCTACCGCATCTCCGCCAAGACCGAGCTGGGGCTGCCAGCCCTGCGTGAGCACCTGAAAGCCTGCATGGGTTTCCAGGGCAACACCGAAGGGGGCTTTATGGCTCGCCGCCGCCATCTGGATGCGCTGGAGCGTGCCGCCGAGCGGCTGCTGGTGGCCAAGGAGCAGCTGGAAGTGTTCGTAGCTGGCGAACTGGTGGCCGAAGAGTTGCGCCTGGCGCAGGAGTCCCTCTCCGAGATCACCGGTGAATTCAGCTCCGACGATCTGCTGGGTCGTATCTTCTCCAGCTTCTGCATCGGCAAGTAAGCCGGTTCGGCAAACAATAAAAAGCCCGGGTTCATCCCGGGCTTTTTGTTGTGCGTTTTTTGTCCGCAAACCTAGAGGCGACGCAGGCACCACATGAAGTAAGCGCCCCCTAACAAGGTGGATACCAGCCCAACCGGCACTTCCTGCGGGAAGAGGATCTGCTGGCCGACCCAGTCCGCCGAGACCATCAACAGGGCGCCGGAAGCGGCGGCCCCAAGCAGGTGCCAGCGTGCCCGCACCAACCCCATCAGCTTGGCCATATGTGGCGCCAACAGGCCGACGAAGGAGAGCGGCCCCACCACCAGGGTAGCGCTGGCAGTGAGCACGGCCACCAGCAGCAGGATGGCGAGCTGGGCACGGTTGAGGCGAATACCGAGTGCAGTGGCTACCGCCGCCCCCATCGGTAGCAGATCGAGCCAGCGGCTCACCAGCAGGCAGGCGGCCAGCATCAACAGCGCCAGCCCCACCAGCCCATAGGCCACCGGCAGGGTGACGTAGTAGGTGGAGCCGGACATCCAGGAGAGCAGTTGCTGCACCCGCATGTCGCCGTTGGCCAGCGCGATGGCCTGCAGCGGCTCAAACAACGCTGTGATGGCGATACCTGAAAGCAGGATCCGCTCCGGCTGGAAGCCGTGCTTGCGATTGACCAGCACCAGCAGCAAGAGACAAGCGAAGGCCCCGAGCAGGCCACCGACCAGCATCAGCGGCAAAGGCAACGCGGGCAGCAGCAGCGCCGTCGCTATCACCCCCATAAAGGTGCCACCGCTCACCCCCAGCAGCTCCGGGCTCGCCATCGGGTTGTTGCTGACCCGCTGCAACAGGGTACCCGCCAGCGCCAGCAGTACGCCAGCCGCCCCCGCCGCCAGAGTGCGCGGCAGTCGCCACTCCAGCTGGGCCTGCCAGCGCAGCCAGCTCGGCCAGTTCCAGCCCGTCATCCCCTGTCCAACCAGCAGGGAGGCGACCACGGCCAGCATCAGCCCGACCAACAACAGGCCAATAAGGTGAGCCGGAGCCGGATGGCGAGCCACCAGCAGGCTGGCGTTTGCCTTCGGCGTACCCGACTTGATGCCAAGGCGCGGGATCAGCCATAGCAGCAACGGTGCGCCCAGCAGGGCAGTCATGGCGCCGGTGGGGATCAAGACTGGCCAGAAGCGGCTCAGGCTCTGCAGCAGCAAATCGGTGGCCGCCAACAGCAGGGCGCCGAGGATCGGTGCCCACAGCAGCCGCTGGCCAAGCTGGCGGATCCCGAGCAGCCGCACCATGGCCGGTGCGGCCAACCCGATAAAGCCGATCAGCCCCACCACGCTCACCACGCAAGCAGTGACAAATACCGCCAAGCCAAGCCCCGCCAGTCGCAAGTGTTGGAGGGAGACCCCCAGACTGCGGGCGCTGGCATCATCCAACTCCAGCACAGCCAGCGGGCGTACCAGCACAACGGCCAGCGCAGCGGCTGCCAGCAGGCGGGGCAACAGGTAACTCACCCCGCTCCAGCTGTTCTGCACTAGCGAGCCACTACCCCACACCAGCAAGCCTTTCAGCTCCTCCTGAAAGAACAGCAAGAGCCCCATGCTGATGGCCGCCAGATAGAGGTTGATCACCAGCCCGGCAAAGACGATGACCACCGGATTGAGCTGGCGACGCCAGGCCAGGGCAAACACCAGTGCCATCGCGAGGCTGCCACCGGCCATGGCGATCCACTCCCGCCCCAGCAGCAACCAGGAGGGGGCAAACAGGGTCACCATCATCAACGCCAGTTGGGCACCGGAGGCCACCCCCAAGGTGGTCGGTGACGCGAGCGGGTTGCGCAGCACCTGCTGCATCAGGGTGCCCGCCAGCCCGAGCGCCGCCCCAGCCAGCAGGGTGACCGCCAAGCGGGGCAGCCAGCTGAAATGCACCACCGCTTGGCTGACATCATCCAGATTGGGGGTGAACAGGCTCTGCCACCAGAGCGCACCGGGCAGCTGGCGAGCCAGCTCCCAATACGCGAGCAAGAGGGTCAACCCCAGCAGGATCGAGACCGGCCGCAGCAGCGGTGATGTGAGCAGTCGCTTCATCGGCTCGCCTCCATACGCTCGGCATCTTGCAGCAATGCATCGCTGAGCAGACCGGCGAAACGGCGGGCTGCAAGTACGCCGCCAAAACTCCAGACCGCAGGCAGATGCAGCACGGGCGCCTGCCGTACCAGCGGCAGATGCTGCCACAGCCCAGGCTCCTGCAGCCGTTCGCTCACCCCTACCGGGATGGGATCGACCACCACCAGCCGCGCGGTTGGCAAGGTCATAAACTGCTCGATGCTGACCACCGAGAACCCCCAGTCATTGGTCTGCTCCTGCCAGCCATTGCGCAGGCCGAGCCGCGTCATCACCGCATCGAACAGGCTGTGGCGACCAAACACCCGCACATGGCGCTCATCGATAAACTGCACCACCAGCAGGGGCGGCAGATCCGCAGGCAATCTGGCCTGCATACTGGCGAGCTCCAGATCCAGCCCGGCCAGCAGCCGTTCGCCCTCGGCGGTTTTACCCACCATACGGGCGAGGGTCAGGGTCACCTCGTGTAGTCTCTGCCACAGATCGGTTTGCCCATCATAGAGGGCGATGGTGCTCACCGGCGCGATGCGGGAAAGAGTTGGCGCCAGCGGGGCCGCCAGCGGCGAGATGAGGATTCGATCGGGTTTGAGCTCCGCCAGCAGCTCGCGGTTGGGCTGGGTGCGCAGGCCGATATCCACCACTCCGGCAGGTAGCCGTGGCTCGCCGACCCATGCCTGATAGGGGCCTGCATCCCCAACGGCCAGCGGCGTCACCCCGAGCGCCAGCAGGGTTTCGGCTATGGTCCAGTCGACGGTGGCGATACGGGGTAGCGGCGCAGCAGCGATCGAGGATGTGTCGGCCTGCGCAACAAGTGGTAACAACAGGCTGATAAGGCAGGGAGCCATCTTCTTCAATAAAAGGTTCAAGGATGCCCCCGGTCAGACGATGGCGATGGGATGAGCATGGGCCGGGTGGCGAATGACCTCCATCGGGATGCCATAGATGGCGTTCAGGGTCTCGCTGGTCATGAGCCCCTCAGGTTCACCGTGGGTAAGCAGGCGGCCGGAGTGGAGCGCCACCAGCCGATCACAGAAGCGGGAGGCCATATTGATGTCGTGAATGACGATGATGACGCCGAGGTTTAGCTGACGGCTGAGCTGCCTGACCAGGGTCAGCACCTCCACCTGATGGGCCACGTCCAGCGCGGCCAGCGGCTCGTCCAGCAGGATGAAGCGGCTCTCCTGGGCCAGCAGCATCGCCAGCCAGACCCGCCCCCGCTCGCCGCCGGAGAGGGTATCCACCAGCCGATCGGCAAAGCGTTCGGTATGGGTAAGGGCGATGGCCCGATCGACCTGACGGTGATCCTCCGCCCCCATCCGGCCCAGCAGGCCGCGCCAGGGGTAGCGGCCCATCTCCACCAGCTCCCGCCCGAGCAGATTCTCGGCGCTCGGCAGATGCTGGGGCAGATAGGCCACCTGACGGGCAAACTCCCGATTGCCCCAGTCGGGCAGCGGCTTGCCATCGAACAGGATCTCGCCGTCGCTGAGGGGTTGCTGGCGTGCCAGCAGCTTGAGCAGGGTCGATTTGCCCGACCCATTGTGGCCGATGAGGCCATAGACCTGTCCCTGCTCGAAACGCAGGTCGGTGGGGTGCAGCAGCGTGCGGTCATTGACCGTGAAGCTGGCTGATTTCATCTCGAACATAAGCAATTCCTGTGCTGGCTTGCCGCCAGTCTCATCGGTGCCAGCATCAAGCCAGCACCTCGCAATCCAGGTGAGCGATCGCATCACGGCTCACTTCGGCGCGGCGCGCGCCGGTCAGTTCGGTGAGCTGACCCTGACGCATCTCCAGCAGGCGATCGGCCAGCGGGAAGTAGTGATCATCGTGACTGATGGCAATCACCGTCTTGCCCATCTCCTTGAGGCGCGGCAGCAGCACCTGATAGAAGATGCGACGGAACTGGGGATCCTGATCCGCAGCCCACTCGTCAAACAGCATCACCTCGCGCTGCTCGGCCAGCGCCAGCAGCAGGGCGACCCGCTTGCGCTGCCCCTGAGAGAGTTCGATATCGGCGATAAAGCCATCCTCGATGGTGAGCTTGCTGCCCATCTGCAACCGCTCCAGCCACTCGGCCACCAGCTCATCCTTGGGTTCCGGCCCCAGCAGGTGCTGGAACAGGTGATAGTCGGTAAAGATGGCGGAGAAGAGCGCCAGATAGCCATTGCGATTGGTGATCGGCTCACCATCCAGCAGGATCCGGCCCGATACCGGCTGGTAAAGGCCGGTCAGCAGCATGGCCAGGGTCGACTTGCCGGAGCCATTGCCGCCGATGATGAAGATCTGCTCCCCCTTTTCGATGACCAGATCGATGGGGCCAACGGCAAAGCCGCCCTCCCCCTGATAGTGAAAGCTCACCTGCTCCAACTCGATACGCTGCCAGGGGCGGATGGCGGGCGGCAGCGGGAAGTCCGCATCCGGCTCGGCCAGATTGAGGGCGGCGATCTTGTCGAACGCCACCTGAGCGGCAAGCAGGGTCGGCAGGGCGCCAATCCCCTGCAACAGCGGGGTACGCAGGAACAGCAGGGTCAGCGCAAAGGTGGCGGCCACATTGGTGTTGGCCCAACCAAGGCCGTTGGCCAGAAAGAAGACCAGACCGATCGCCCCCAGCATCATGATATTCGACCAGTTCACCGCGCTCAGGTGATAGGTGTCGGCGCGGATGATCTGCTGGCGGTAGTCACGGGCATTTTGCTCATAGAGCTGGTGGTAAACGAAGTGAGCCCGCTCGCGGTTGAGCGCCAGCTCCTTGCTGCCCGCGATGATGGCCTGATAGTTCTGATAGAGCCGATCTTCGGCCTGACGCATGTGGGAGAGATGGCGATAAACACGGTTCACCAGCAACCAGCCCACCACCATGGTGACGGTGACCCAGAGCGCAGTCACCCCGAGCAATGCAGGAGAGAGCCAGCCAAGGTAAAGGGCAGAACCCAGCGTGAGCACCAGCCCCTGCACCAGCTCAGGCAGGCGCACGAAGGCGATGGTGATCTGGCCGATATCGCTGGAGAGGGAGGCCAGCAGTGGCCCCTGACCAATCTGGCGGATGCGGGCGACATCGGTATCCAACAGTTGCTTGAGCAGACGGCCACGCAACCGGTAGACAAAATGGTGACCGAGAGTGGTCAGGGCCAGCTGAGATCCGAGCGTGATCACCAGCAGCAACACAATCAGGCCGACCAGCTGACCGAGGATCGGCAGCGGATCACCTATAGATTCGATAAGAGACTGATTGATAAAAGCAATGACGCCAATCCCGCTGACGGCACTGAGCAGACTGAGCAGGGTAATGGCGATAAAAGGCCAACGATATTGGCGATAAACCAGAGACAAGAGTTCCATAACGGACCGGTATTCCAGATATATCAGAACAACTGCGGGTGAAAAGAAGGGCGGGAACCCGGTTCCCGCCCGACTTCGATTACCAGCGGTAGTTGATGCTGCCCACTACGCTGCGCGGCTCGCCGTAGTAGCAGTAGTAGTCACAACTGGCCACGTAGGTTTCACCCAGCAGGTTGTTGACGTTGAGCTGGGCACGCCAGTTCTTGGCAAAGTCATACCCGATCATCGCATCCCAGACGGTATGGGCCGGCACCTCGGCAGAGCCGTAGATGGGGGTGAAGTCCGCATTCACGGCGCCAATACCCACGCTGGAACCGATATAACGTACACCGGTACCCAGCTCCAGACCCGAAGCCACCCCTTGCTGCACCTTGTAGTTGCCCCAGAAGGAGGCCTGGTGGCGAGGGATCAGGCTGGCACGGCGATCGCCACTGCCGGTGTCGTTGGTTTTGGCATCTGTGTAGGTATAAGCAGCGGTCAGACGCAGCGCATCTGTCACCTGCACGCTCCCTTCCAGCTCAATCCCCTGAGAGGTCATCTCGCCAGCTTGGGTCTGCTGGCCTGAGCCACTGGAAACCAGAGCGTTACTTTGCTCCAGATCGAACAGCGCCAGATTGATGTAACCGTCGAGGAAGGCAGGCGCATATTTGACGCCTGCTTCATACAATTTTCCCTCACGGGATTTATATGAAGTTTTGGTATTCGGATCGATCCCGGGCAACATCAAGAACGACTCAGAATAAGCAAGATATGGCGAGATGCCGTTGTCGGCCAGATACATCAAGCTGCCGGAAAGGGATAGCGCATGATCGTACTGCTTTTCATCTCTATCATATGTTTTGCTGATGTTATGGGTCTCGACATAGTCAAAGCGACCACCTCCTGTCAGCAACCAGCGATCGTCCCAACGGATCTGATGCTGGGCATAGATCCCCTCTTGAGCCATAGTTGTTTTCTGGTAAGTGGCCGTTGACTCATCAAATCCAGGGAAGCCGCTGTAATCCGGGTTCATGGTATTGATGGAGCCCATACCGTAGTTGTCGGCCTCGACCCCTTCATTGACGTGACGCTGCAGATCCACCCCCAGCAGCAAGGTCTGTTCGGTGCTGTCAGTGTTCCAGTAACCCACCATCTGGTTATCCATGGTGGCACTCTTGGTATTGCCATCACGGTAAACCAGGCCACGACTGGCGGTTGTGCCTTCATAGGTCGGGAAGATATAGGTCTGGCGCAGCAGCAGATCGTTATAGTTGAAACGGACGTTCTGCTTGAACTCCCAGGTCTGGTTGAGCTGGTGGGCCAGCTCATAACCGGTGGAGATCTGGGTATTGCGGTTGCGATCGTAATCCGGCTGGCTCAGGTTGGTGGAGGGATCAATCTGGCCACCTGACGTATTCAGGGTGCCATAGACCGGGAAGAAGCCGTTGGTCGGGACCCCTTCGTCGTGCAGAAAACTGGCCAGCAGGGTCAGGCTGGTACGATCCGAAAGATCGAAGGTAACGCTAGGCGCCAGATAAACCCGATCGTTGTAGGTGCCGGTGAGCACCCCATCACGCTCTTTATAAAGAGCAACCATCCGGAAACGGCTGCTGTCGGAGAGCGAGTCAGAGACATCCACCCCGACCTGACGATGATCCCGGCTGCCCAGTTGCAGATCCACCAGCCCTTGCGGTGTGGCGGTTGGTCGCTTGCTAATGGCATTGATCACCCCGCCCGGAGGCGCTACGCCATAAAGCATTGAAGCGGGCCCCTTCAGCACTTCCAGACTCTCCAGGCCGAACGGTTCCGGCGTCCAAAGATAGTAACCAGAGCCAAACAGGATGCTTCCATCGAGATAGGAAGCAGCATCGAAGCCACGTACCTTGAACCAGTCGGTGTTGTTGTCGGAGCCATAGAGGCCGGTCAATACACCGGAACGGTAGCGAATCGCTTCATCAAGCTGCAACACGGCGTGCTGATCCAGCTCCTCGCGATTAACCACGGAGACGGCGCGAGGGGTCTCTGCCATCGGCACTTCCACCTTCATGGCCGTACCGGTCACCACCATGGTTTCGCTGGCTTTGGGCAGCTCAGCGGTGGTTTGTTCGGCCATCAGCGGCAGGGAGACGAGCAAACCGGAGAGCGAAAGCACGCCGAAGGCGCCCTTCTTGCCGGGTCCTGTAGTGTATTTTTGCGCAATCATATTAAATTCTCGTTTATCAATGAGTTATGTTGTTTTAATTGTTATTTGTGGTCGTTTGTCACGACATCACCCTGTTCCATGGGCGAATAAAGCAGCGCAATCCTACTACAGGAGCTGTGATCGAATCGATTCAATAATTGCTAATCATTTGCATCTACATTGTTATCTAGCTGCATCGTTGGCAGGATTTCGCGGGAGATGGGAGCCATCAGGAGAGCCATGAGCGGAGAAGAAAATGGAGAGGAATATAAAGAAGCAGAAAAAAGATCGGCAGGATGAATCCGGTGGCATTATCTGACTGGATCCATTATCCCCAAGCTTTATCCATATTTATCCACACCCTTTGGCGGTAGAATCCGGCTTTCCGTTTCTTTGTCTGAAATCAGGATCCATTCCATGGCCAAACTCAATCTCGTCGTCGGCTCCATGCTGGGCGCCGCCGAATATGTCGCAGACCACGTCGCCAACCTGCTGGAACAGGCTGGCCACCAGACCCGGATCCACAACCCGGCCAAGCTGGCAGAGGTGCTGGATGATGCGGGATCCATCCTGCTGGTGGTCACTTCCACCCATGGTGCCGGTGATGTACCCGACAACCTGCAACCCTTCGCCAAGGATCTTGCCGAGCAGCATCCGGATCTTAATTCATTGAAATATGGCGTGATCGCCCTTGGCGACAGCAGTTATGACACCTTTTGCCAGGGCGGCAAGACGCTGGAGCGGCTGCTGGCCGAGTGCGGTGCCAGCCGGATCGGCGAGCGGCTCGACATTGATGTGACCCAACACGAGATCCCCGAAGATGCCGCAGAAGTGTGGATCCGCGACTGGATGACGATGATCGCCTGATCAGCGTGCGGGAGATCCTGAAAAAAAGCTTGATCTCCCCACTTATCCCCAGATCGACTATCCACCATGTTATTAACAGATTGATCCGGGGGAGTTGTTCTACAAGGTTACCCACAACGCCCAGGGGTAATGTGCATAACTACGGTGTAAAGCTCTGCAAAACCTATAGTTATCCATGTATTAGATCCAGACCGACAGACCTCTGTGTATAAAAGTCCTGGTTATCCCCTCGTTCACCGGGCCAGGATCCAAGCTTTTCCACAAGCTAGGATCGTCCTTAAATTAATGATCTTTATGATCAAAAAGTGCTTATCAACAGAAAGGGCGGATCCTAATAAGAGATCCAGTAAAAGATCGATCTAAAGATCCTTAAGATCTAATTAGTGGATCCTCCCTTCATACTGAACGTTAAGTAGACGTTCCCCTCAGGACGCGAAACAGATAGAATGTTCCGCCCTTTAGCCCAGGCAAATAAAGATCTTCAGGCGTGCAGATCAAGGTGATCCCAATGCAATACCATGAACAATTTGATGTGATCGTCGTCGGTGGCGGTCATGCCGGAACCGAAGCAGCAACAGCGGCAGCCCGCATGGGCATGAACACCCTGTTGCTGACCCACAATATCGATACGCTGGGACACATGTCCTGTAATCCGGCGATCGGCGGGATCGGCAAGGGACACCTGGTCAAGGAAGTTGACGCACTCGGCGGGATCATGGCGCGTGCCATCGATCTTGGCGGGATCCAGTTCCGCACCCTCAACTCCTCCAAGGGCCCGGCGGTGCGAGCCACTCGTGCCCAGGCGGATCGCCTGCTCTACAAGGCCGTCGTTCGCCAGATGCTGGAGAACTACCCGAACCTGAAGATCTTCCAGCAGGCCTGTGACGATCTGATCATGGACGGGGATCGTGTTGCTGGTGTGGTCACCCAGAGCGGGATCCGCATCAGCGGCAAGACTGTGGTGCTGACGGTCGGTACCTTCCTGAATGGTTTGATCCACATCGGGATGGAAAACTACAAGGGCGGCCGTGCCGGGGATCCTCCCTCGATCGCATTGGCCCAGCGCCTGCGTGAACTGCCGCTGCGCATCGATCGTCTCAAGACGGGCACCCCGCCGCGCATCGATGCCCGCAGCGTCGATTTCTCCGTAATGCAGGAACAGCACGGCGACGATCCGCGTCCGGTCTTCTCGTTTATCGGCAATGCCACTCAGCATCCCCGTCAGGTGCCTTGCTACGTCACCCACACCAACGAGCGTACCCACGAGGTGATCCGCAATAACCTGGATCGCAGCCCCATGTACGCTGGGGTGATCGAGGGGATCGGCCCGCGCTACTGCCCGTCGATCGAAGACAAGATCACCCGTTTCGCCGACAAGACGGCGCACCAGATCTTCGTTGAGCCGGAAGGCCTGACCACCCACGAACTCTATCCGAACGGGATCTCCACCAGCCTGCCGTTTGACGTGCAGGTGCAGATCGTCCGTTCCGTGCGCGGCTTCGAGAACGCCCACATCACCCGCCCCGGCTATGCCATCGAATATGATTTCTTCGATCCGCGGGATCTCAAGGCCAACATGGAGAGCAAGTGCATTCCAAACCTATTCTTCGCCGGCCAGATCAACGGGACGACCGGTTACGAAGAGGCGGCGGCACAAGGCTTGATGGCGGGTCTGAACGCGGCACTGCGTGCCCAGGACAAGGATCCCTGGAACCCGCGTCGGGATCAGGCCTATATGGGGGTGATGATGGACGATCTCTCCACCTTGGGGACCCGCGAGCCTTACCGCATGTTCACCAGCCGCGCCGAATATCGCCTGCTGCTGCGTGAAGACAACGCCGATATCCGCCTGACCGCCATCGGTCGCGAGCTGGGTCTGGTGGATGACGAGCGCTGGAGCAAATTCAACGCCAAGATGGAACAGGTCGAGCTGGAGCGTCAGCGTATGCGTTCAACCTGGATCCACCCGCAACATCCGTCACTGGAAGCGGTCAACGCCCTGGTCAACACCCCGCTGACCCGCGAACAGAGTCTGGAAGAGCTGCTGCGTCGCCCCGAGGTGACCTATGATGCGCTGATGGCCATCGAAGGGGTTGGCCCTTCCGTGACTGATCCTGCCGCGGCCGAACAGGTTGAGATCCAGATTAAGTATGCCGGTTACATCGAGCGTCAACACGATGAAGTGGAAAAGCAGCTGCGCAACGAGAACACCCTGCTTCCGCTGGATCTGGACTATCGCGAGGTGAACGGCCTCTCCAACGAGGTGAAAGCCAAGCTGAACGATGCCAAACCGCAGACCATTGGTCAGGCTTCCCGCATCTCCGGCATCACCCCGGCGGCCATCTCCATCCTGCTGGTTCACCTGAAAAAACACGGCCTGCTGCGTAAAACCGCCTGAGGATTCTTACCGTTGGAAAATATGCTGGAAAGATTGAACGGCCTGCTCATGCAGGCCGGAATTGTTATCACCGATACCCAAAAGAGCCAACTGGTGCAGTTGGTCGAGTTGCTGCACAAGTGGAACAAGGCTTACAATCTCACCTCGGTGCGAGATCCGGACGCCATGCTGGTCAAGCATATCCTCGATAGCCTGGTGGTAAGCCCCCACTTGCACGGTGAGCGCTTCATCGACGTGGGGACCGGTCCCGGCCTGCCGGGATTGCCGCTGGCGATCATCAATCCGGACAAGCAGTTCGTCCTGCTCGACAGTCTGGGCAAGCGGATCAACTTCATCCGTCAGGTGATCCAGGAGCTGGGTCTGACCAATGTGACGCCGGTCAAATCCCGGGTTGAAGAGTATCAACCCGAGGTGGGATTTGATGGTGTACTGAGTCGGGCATTTGCCTCGCTGGAGGACATGCTGAGCTGGTGTCACCACCTGCCGTCAGAACAGGGTTGCTTCCTGGCACTCAAGGGACAATATCCCGAGCAGGAGCTGGCCCAGTTGCCTGCCAATATCCGTCTGGTAGCCTGTCATGAGTTGCGGGTGCCGGAGCTGGAAGGCGAACGTCATCTGCTGGAATTCAAACATATCCAGCCCGAATAGGGTCGCAGTTTCATTTAGGGGATCGTGTGGGAAAAGTCATCGCCATAGCCAACCAGAAGGGTGGAGTGGGTAAAACCACCACCTGTGTGAATCTGGCCGCCTCCCTGGCTGCCACTCGGCGCAAGGTGCTGGTGATCGATCTGGATCCGCAGGGCAATGCCACCATGGGCAGCGGTGTCGACAAGTATGACGTCGAGCGCACCGCCTATGAGCTGCTGATCGAGGATGCCCCCATCAGCGAAGTGATCATCCCTGAAACTTCCGGGGGCTATCACCTGATCGCCGCCAACGCCGACGTGACCGCGGCCGAAATCCGTCTGATGGAGTTTTTCGCCCGCGAAATCCGCCTGCGCAATGCGCTGGCCTCGGTGCGGGACAAATACGACTACGTCTTCATCGACTGCCCGCCTTCTCTCAACATGCTGACCGTGAACGCCATGGCTGCCGCCGACTCCGTGCTGGTGCCCATGCAGTGCGAATATTACGCGCTGGAGGGGCTTACCGCCCTGGTCGACACCATCAGCAAGCTGGCCGCCGTGGTCAATCCGGAGCTCAAGATCGAAGGGGTGCTGCGCACCATGTTCGATCACCGCAACCGGCTGGCCAATGATGTGTCCGATCAGCTAAAACAGCACTTCGGCGACAAAGTCTACCGAACCATCATTCCCCGCAACGTTAGATTGGCTGAGGCCCCGAGTTTCGGTGCCCCGGCCATGCACTATGACAAATCATCGGTGGGCGCCAAGGCCTACCTGGCACTGGCTGGCGAGATCCTGCGCCGCCAGGAGCAGGAACGTCAGGCGACCATCGCAGACCGAGAGAGCATATGACTCCGAAAAAACGTGGACTGGGCAAGGGGCTGGATGCCCTGCTCAGTACCAGCACGGCTGCCCGCCAGAAACAGGTGATGAGCGATCAACGTACTGAAGAGGCCATGGCCCCCACCAATCAGGGCGAGCTGCGCAAGCTGCCGGTGGAGTGGTTGCAGTCCGGCAAGTACCAACCCCGCAAGGACATGTCCCAGGATGCACTGGAAGAGCTTGCCAACTCCATCCGCGCCCAGGGGGTGATCCAGCCCATCGTGGTACGCCCTCTCGGCGAACAATCCTTCGAAATCATTGCCGGTGAGCGGCGCTGGCGCGCGTCCCAGCTGGCGCGGCTCGAGGTGGTGCCCTGCATCGTCAAGGATGTACCCGACGAGGCTGCCGTCGCCATCGCGCTGATTGAGAATATTCAGCGGGAAGACCTTAATGCCATCGAAGAGGCGGTCGCTCTACAAAGACTGCTGACCGAATTTGAACTCACCCACCAGCAGGTGGCCGAGGCGGTGGGCAAGTCCCGCACCACGGTGACCAACCTGTTGCGTCTCAACCAGCTCAACGATGATGTGAAGCGTTTCGTCGAGCATGGCGACCTCGACATGGGCCATGCCCGTGCCCTGCTGGCTCTGAGCGGCCAGGCCCAGTCCGAACTGGCCAAGCTGGTTGCCCAGAAAGGGCTGACCGTGCGCGATACCGAGAAGCTGGTGCAAAAAGCGCTCGAACCGGCAAAAGCCAGGGTCGAACCGGCCCGTGATCCGCAGATCGGCTACCTGGAGCGCCAACTGGCAGAAAAAATTGGCAATCAGGTGCAACTTCAGCCTGGCAAGCGGGATAGCGGGAAGTTAGTAATAAGTTACGAGAATTTGTCCGATTTGGACCGTATATTGGGCTATTTTGGCGTGTCGGAATCGTGATTTTTACGCTTTTTGTAGTAATAAAACATCCATTCCTTTTGATATGACCATAACCCTGATTTGCCGCGGAAAGCCGCAAAAATTAAGGATTTTTGTCATATTGCAATAGCTGCCCTCAAGGGTATAATTTGACCGGCTTTAAGAGCTGTTAACATGGGGTCTTCGGATCCCGATTTTTTACAGTTCTGTAATGTTCAGGGGTAGGTTGGTGAAGCAGAAAATAGCCTTGGAAGGTTTGACACTGGCCTTGGTTATGCTCGTTTGTCAGCTCATCCTGATCCTGGCGATGAGTGCCGTCTGGTTTTACCTGACTGGTGCCAGCGCCGGTTATTCCGCCCTCTACGGAGGGGGGATGTACTGGGTTCCTCAAGCCTTGTTTACTGTCTGGGTGCTGCGCCGCAAGGTGACAACCGAGAGTGTGGGCCTGGTTTTGCGGGACTTTTATGGTGGGGCAGGGATTAAGCTCATTTCTACAACAGGTCTATTCGCCCTGATGTTTGGTGCGGGAGTCGAGGTCGTTACCGTCTCGTTTTTCGCCACTTATATCCTCGCCCTCGTTGTACAGTGGATGGTTTCATTCACGCTTAACAACCACTATTAGGAAAACTCATGTCTGCAACCGGAGAAGTCCTGACTCCTCAGGGATATATCTCCCACCACCTGACCCACCTTCAAGTCGGGTCCGGGTTCTGGACGGTCAATATCGACTCAATGGTATTTTCCGTCGTGCTAGGCGCCCTGTTTATCCTGCTGTTCCGCAAAGTAGCCGTTAACGCTACCAGCGGGGTGCCGGGTAAGCTGCAGTGCTTTGTGGAGATGCTGGTCGAGTTTGTGAATGGTAACGTCAAAGACATCTTTCACGGTCGCAACAAGGTCATCGCACCTTTGGGGCTGACGGTGTTTGTGTGGATCTTCCTGATGAACTTCATGGATCTGATCCCCGTTGACTTTATCCCTCACGCTGCACAATTGATGGGTATTCCCTATCTGCGTGTGGTTCCCTCTGCTGACGTTAACATCACCATGTCCATGGCTTTGGGCGTGTTCTTCTTGATCCTGTATTACAGCATCAAGGTCAAGGGTATCGGCGGGTTTGTGAAGGAGCTGACGCTTCAGCCTTTCAACCACCCGGCGGCCATCCCGGTTAACCTCATCCTGGAAACTGTTACGCTGATTTCCAAACCTGTTTCTCTGGGTCTTCGACTGTTCGGCAACATGTATGCTGGCGAACTGATCTTTATCCTGATTGCGGGTTTGTTACCCTGGTGGTCACAGTGGATCCTGTCCGTGCCTTGGGCAATTTTCCACATCCTGATCATCACTTTGCAGGCATTCATTTTCATGGTTCTGACCATCGTCTATCTGTCGATGGCGCAGGAAGACCATGGTTGATGCAACTCAAATAATCCTTTTTATACAATCAATTACATCTAAATAACTGGAGATCCTCATGGAAAACTTGAACATGGACCTGCTGTACATCGCTGCTGCAATGATGATGGGTCTGGCTGCTATCGGCGCTTCCATCGGTATCGGTATCCTGGGTGGCAAGTTCCTGGAAGGTGCTGCTCGTCAACCGGATCTGATCCCTGTTCTGCGTACCCAGTTCTTCATCGTAATGGGTCTGGTGGATGCGATCCCGATGATCGCCGTTGGTCTGGGTCTGTACGTGATGTTTGCGGTTGCTGGCTAAGTCGTTACGACTCTCCAGGCATAACCCATTAACTAACTTAAGAGGACATCGGCTGTGAATATCAATGCCACCCTCCTCGGCCAAGCAATTGCTTTTTTCTTCTTCGTAGTGTTTTGCATGAAGTACGTATGGCCGCCGCTGATTGCTGCCATCGAAGCCCGTCAGAAAGCTATTGCTGATGGTCTCTCTTCTGCCGAACGTGCCAAGAAAGATCTGGATTTGGCCAAGGCCAACGCCACCGATCAGCTGAAAGAAGCCAAGCTGCAGGCTGCTGAAATCATTGAGCAGGCTAACAAACGTAAAGCCCAGATCATTGATGAAGCTGCCGCTGGTGCCCAGTCTGAGCGGGAAAAAATCCTGGCTCAGGGCCGTGCCGAGATCGAAGCTGAACGTCATCGTGCCAAAGAAGAACTGCGTAAGCAGGTTGCTGCTCTTGCCATTGCTGGTGCAGAGAAGATCCTGGCGCGTCAAATCGACCAGGCTGCCAACAGCGACATCGTCGACAAACTGGTAGCAGAACTGTAACGGGAACGGGGCTATGTCTGAACTGACTACAATCGCTCGCCCCTACGCCAAGGCTGCTTTCGAGTTTGCCGTTGAGCACAAGGCGGTTGACCAGTGGCTGGGTATGCTCGGTTTCGCTGCGCAAGTAGTGGAAAACGAGACCATGCACAACCTGGTAAACGGCTCTGTGGCCGCCGAAGAGCTGGCAACGCTGTTTGTCGGTGTCTGCGGTGAGCAACTCGACGTGCATGGCCAGAACCTGATCCGGGTGATGGCCGAGAATGGTCGCTTGGGTGTGCTGCCGGCGGTCGTTGCTGAATTTGTAGCGTTCAAAGCTGAACTGGATAAAGAGGTTCAGGCTGACGTGATTTCGGCGATCGAACTGACCGACCAGCAGAAAGCCAATATTCAGGCTTCTCTGGAACAACGTCTCGCGCGCAAAGTGAAGCTGAATTGCAGCATCGATGCGTCCTTGATGGCCGGGGTGCTCATCAAGGCCGGTGATCTGGTAATCGACGGCACAGTCCGCGGTAAGCTGGATCGCATGGCTGACGCGCTGCAATCTTGATTGGGGTATTAGAGCATGCAACTGAATTCCACTGAAATCGCCGAGCTGATCAAGCAGCGCATTGCGCAGTTTGATGTAAAGAGCGAAGCGCGTAACGAAGGTACTATCGTCTCTGTGAGCGACGGTATCATTCGTATTCACGGCCTGGCTGATGCCATGCAGGGTGAGATGATCGAGCTGCCGGGCAACCGCTACGCTCTGGCATTGAACCTGGAGCGTGACTCCGTCGGTGCGGTGATTATGGGTTCCTATGACGGTCTGTCAGAAGGAATGAAAGTAAAAGGTACTGGCCGTATTCTGGAAGTGCCGGTCGGTCGTGGTCTGTTGGGCCGGGTGTTGAACACCCTGGGTCAGCCGATCGACGGTAAAGGTCCGATCGACAACGACGGCTTCTCGCCGATCGAAGTGATCGCACCGGGCGTTATCGAGCGTAAGTCTGTTGACCAGCCGGTCCAGACCGGTCTGAAAGCCATCGATGCCATGATCCCAATCGGTCGTGGCCAGCGTGAGCTGATCATCGGTGACCGTCAGGTTGGTAAGACCGCCATCGCGATCGACACCATCATCAACCAGAAAGATTCCGGCATTAAGTGTGTCTACGTTGCGATTGGCCAGAAGGCCTCCACCATCGCCAACGTGGTGCGCAAGCTGGAAGAGCACGGCGCCCTGGCCAACACCATCGTGGTCGTTGCCTCTGCCTCCGAAGCGGCTGCTCTGCAGTACCTGGCTCCCTATGCCGGTTGCTCCATGGGTGAGTACTTCCGTGACCGCGGTGAAGATGCGCTGATCATCTATGATGACCTGTCCAAGCAGGCCGTAGCTTATCGCCAGATCTCCCTGCTGCTGCGCCGTCCGCCAGGACGTGAAGCTTACCCGGGTGACGTTTTCTATCTGCACTCCCGTCTGCTGGAGCGTGCTGCTCGCGTTAACGCCGAGTACGTAGAGAAGTTCACCAAGGGTGAAGTGAAAGGCAAAACCGGCTCTCTGACCGCGCTGCCGATCATCGAAACCCAGGCGGGTGACGTATCTGCGTTCGTTCCGACCAACGTGATCTCCATCACCGATGGTCAGATCTTCCTGACTTCACAGCTGTTCAACTCCGGTATTCGTCCGGCGGTTGACCCGGGTATCTCCGTATCCCGTGTAGGTGGTGCTGCTCAGACCAAGATCGTCAAGAAGCTGTCCGGTGGTATCCGTACCGCGCTGGCCCAGTATCGCGAACTGGCGGCATTCGCCCAGTTCTCTTCCGATCTGGACGAGGCGACTCGCAAGCAGCTGGATCACGGTGTGAAAGTGACCGAGCTGATGAAGCAGAAGCAGTACTCTCCGTTGAGCGTGGCTCACCAGTCTCTGGTGCTGTTCGCCGCCGAGAAAGGCTATCTCTCCGATGTCGAGCTGAACAAAATCGTCGACTTCGAAGCCGCTCTGCTCTCTTACGCCAATACCCAGCATGCCGAGCTGATGGCTGAAATCAATGCCAAAGCCGACTACAACGACGCGATCGTTGGCAAGCTGACTGCGTTGCTGGATAGCTTCAAAGCAACCCAGACCTGGTAAGCGTGTGTGGCAGCGTGAGCTGCCACTTGATGGAGAGTAAGAGATGGCCGGCGCAAAAGAGATACGTAACAAGATCGGGAGTGTGAAAAACACTCAGAAGATCACCGGCGCTATGGAAATGGTGGCAGCAAGCAAAATGCGCCGTGCGCAGGAACGCATGTCTGCCAGCCGTCCGTACGCTGAAACCATGCGCAAGGTGATCGGCCATATCGCTCAGGGGAACTTGGAATACAAGCACCCCTACCTCATCGAACGTGAGGTCAAGCGAGTGGGTTACATCGTCGTCTCCACCGACCGTGGCCTGTGTGGTGGTCTGAACATCAACCTGTTCAAGGCTGCCCTCAATGATATGAAGCAATGGAGCGCGAAAGGTGCCAAGGTTGACCTGGCACTGATCGGTAACAAGGCCTCCAACTTCTTTGAACGGCACGGCGCCAAGGTTAAAGCTCATGTCGCAGGACTGGGCGATAGTCCGAGCGTCAATGACCTGATTGGTTCAGTCAAGGTCATGCTGAAGGCTTACGACAACGGTGAGATTGACAAGCTGTATCTGGTGTACAACAAGTTCGTCAACACCATGGTGCAGCAACCACGGGTCGATCAACTGCTGCCTTTGCCCGTAACTGAAGACAGCAAGCTCGCCAAGAAACACCACTGGGATTACCTCTATGAGCCGGATCCCAAGAAGCTGCTGGATACCCTGCTGGTTCGCTATGTCGAATCTCAGGTTTACCAGGGTGTAGTGGAAAACTTGGCAAGTGAACAGGCAGCCCGAATGGTTGCCATGCAAGCCGCGACTGACAACGCCGGTAACCTGATTAACGATCTGCAACTGGTATACAACAAGGCCCGTCAGGCCAGTATTACCCAGGAGCTGACAGAGATCGTATCCGGTGCTGCTGCGGTGTAAGGCAAGGGTTATCAAAGGTTTAGAGGATTTGACATGAGTAACGGTTTCATCGTCCAAATCATCGGCGCTGTGGTGGACATCGAGTTCCCGCAGAATGCCGTGCCCCAGGTGTACGATGCACTGAAGGTCGTTAGCGAAGGTCAAGGCCAGGGTCTGGTGCTGGAAGTTCAGCAACAGATCGGTGGCGGCGTCGTTCGTTGCATCACCATGGGCTCCTCCGACGGTCTGCGTCGTGGGTTGGAAGTAGTGAATAGCGGTAAATCCATCCAGGTTCCGGTCGGTACTGCGACTCTGGGTCGGATCATGAACGTACTGGGCGAGCCAATCGACGAAAAAGGTCCGATCGGTGAAGAAGAGTGCTGGTCTATCCACCGCGCTGCCCCCAGCTACGAAGATCAGTCCAACAGCAACGATCTGCTGGAAACCGGCATCAAGGTTATCGATCTGGTATGCCCGTTCGCCAAGGGTGGTAAGGTTGGTCTGTTCGGTGGTGCCGGTGTAGGCAAAACCGTAAACATGATGGAGCTGATCCGTAACATCGCGATCGAGCACAGTGGTTACTCTGTGTTTGCCGGTGTTGGTGAGCGTACCCGTGAGGGTAACGACTTCTACCACGAGATGATGGAGTCCAACGTACTGGACAAAGTATCTCTGGTTTACGGTCAGATGAACGAGCCGCCCGGAAACCGTCTGCGCGTAGCGTTGACCGGCCTGACCATGGCCGAGAAGTTCCGTGACGAAGGTCGTGACGTGCTGTTCTTCGTGGACAACATCTACCGTTACACCCTGGCCGGTACCGAAGTATCCGCACTGCTGGGCCGTATGCCTTCCGCAGTAGGTTACCAGCCGACCCTGGCCGAGGAGATGGGTGTTCTGCAAGAACGTATCACCTCCACCAAGACCGGTTCCATCACATCCGTACAGGCCGTTTACGTTCCTGCGGATGACTTGACTGACCCGTCTCCGGCGACCACCTTCGCCCACCTGGATGCGACCGTCGTACTGTCCCGTCAGATCGCGGCACTGGGTATCTACCCGGCCGTTGACCCGCTGGACTCTACCTCTCGTCAGCTGGATCCGCTGGTGGTTGGCAAGGAGCACTACGAGACCGCTCGTGGCGTTCAGACCGTACTGCAGCGCTACAAAGAGCTGAAGGACATCATCGCCATCCTGGGTATGGATGAACTGTCAGAAGAAGACAAACTGACCGTAGCCCGTGCCCGTAAGATCGAGCGTTTCCTGTCCCAGCCGTTCTTCGTTGCAGAAGTGTTTACCGGTTCTCCGGGTAAATACGTGCCGCTGAAAGAGACCATCCGTGGTTTCCAGGGCATCCTGAAAGGCGAGTATGACGATCTGCCCGAGCAGGCGTTCTACATGGTTGGCGGTATCGACGAAGTCGTCGAGAAATCCAAGAAACTGTAAGCCTCGACAGGAGGGCCCATGGCAGAGATGATCTCCTTTCACCTGGACGTGGTGAGTGCCGAAGGAAAACTGTTTTCCGGTCGCGTGCAATCCGCTCAGGTATCAGGCTCCGAAGGTGAGTTGGGTCTCCGCCACGGTCATGCTCCGTTGCTGACTGCCATCAAGCCGGGCCTGGTCCGCTTGGTGAAGCAGAACGGAACTGAAGAGGTGCTGTACATCTCCGGCGGTATGCTGGAAGTACAACCTGAATCCGTGACCGTGCTGGCGGACACCGCGATTCGTGCTGACGACTTGGATGAGGCGAAAGCCCAGGAAGCCAAGCGCGCAGCCGAAGAGCGGATCCACAGCTCCCATGGTGATATCGACTACGCCCAGGCCGCCACCGAGCTGGCCAAGGCGATGGCTCAACTGCGAGTCATCGATATCGTCAAAAAGAATTACCGCTAATAACGGTGATGTAAAAAGCGACCTTCGGGTCGCTTTTTTTTTACCCGTTGGATAGACTCCGCCGAGTATTTCCTCATGTTCCAAAGGTCAATTTATGTCCCTCAACGTCGTGATCCTGGCTGCGGGTAAAGGTACCCGCATGCGCTCTTCCCTGCCCAAGGTACTGCACCCGGTAGCCAACAAACCTATGGTTTCCCATGTGATCGATACTGCACGTCAGGTCGGTGCCGAGCAGCTGCATCTGGTCTATGGCCACGGTGCCGAACTGCTGAAAGAGCGGATCGTGGCGGCCGATGTGAACTGGGTGCTGCAGGCGCAACAGCTGGGGACAGGTCACGCCGTCGCCCAGGCCATCCCGTTCTGCAAGGATGAAGACGATGTGCTGGTGCTCTACGGCGATACCCCGCTGATCCAGCCCGAGACCCTGCAGCGACTGCTGGCTGCCAAGGCTGAAAACGGGATGGCACTGCTGACCGTGGTACTGGACAACCCCACCGGCTATGGCCGCATCGTCCGTGAAAACGGTCTGGTGGTCGGTATCGTCGAGCAGAAGGATGCCAATGCCGAACAGCTGGCGATCCGTGAGGTGAATACCGGCGTGCTGGTGGCCAACGGCGGTCAGTTGCGCAGCTGGCTCTCCCGTCTGGACAACAAGAATGCCCAGGGGGAGTTCTACCTGACAGACGTGATCGCCATGGCGCACGCCGATTGCTGCCCGATTGCTGCGGTCCATCCGGAGCGTGCCGCTGAAGTGGAAGGGGCCAACAATCGGGTACAGCTGGCTGCTCTTGAGCGCAGCTATCAGCAGATGCAGGCCGAGAAACTGATGATCGCCGGTGCTACCCTGATCGACCCGGCCCGCTTCGATCTGCGCGGAACCCTCGAGATCGGTGAAGAGGTGGTGATCGACGTCAACGTCATCATCGAAGGCAAGGTCGTCTTGGGCAATCATGTGCGTATCGGTGCCGGTGCCGTGCTGAAGGATTGCGTCATTGGCGATCACACCGAGGTGAAGCCCTACTCCGTCATCGAAGGTGCCCAGATTGCCGATCAGTGCTCGGTCGGTCCGTTTGCCCGTCTGCGCCCCGGTGCCGTGCTGGAGCAGGATGCCCACGTCGGCAACTTCGTCGAGATGAAGAAGGCCCGTCTTGGGGTTGGTTCCAAGTGCGGTCATTTGACCTATCTGGGTGATGCCGAGATCGGAGCCGGGGTAAATATCGGTGCCGGTACCATCACCTGCAATTACGACGGCGTGAACAAGTTCCAGACCATCATTGAGGATGATGTGTTCGTCGGTTCCGATACCCAGCTGGTGGCGCCGGTGCGCATCGGCAAGGGGGCGACTCTGGGGGCGGGTTCTACCATCACCAAGGATGTGGCCGAGAACGAGCTGGTGATCACTCGGGTGCCCCAGCGCCACATCAAGAACTGGGCTCGCCCGGTCAAGAAGAAGTGATGCCCGATCAATAAAATAGAACCGGCGCCTGATGGCGCCGGTTTTTTTGGCTTATGACTTATGGCTGGTGTCACTGGTCGATGACTGGGGGGCCGCCCATGTGGTCGCGGGGGCGCTGTAGTCCATCACCTGATACCAGTCGAGCGTGCGGGTCAGCAGCATGATCAGCGCCAGGGTGGCGAACAAGAGCAGGGCCCCGAGCAGCAGAGCAATCTCTTCGGCTTGCAGCAGGCTGTAGAGGATGGCATAGACCAGCCCGAGCAGCGCAGCAAAGCCGATCCCCTGCTTCGGGCCGCCCAGCACATGACTGAGGTAGAAGCCGTTGAGCAGCACACTGGCCAGCGCGGCCACCAGATAGGCCCAGCCAAAACCGAGGTGTTCGGTCAGCGCCAGCAGCACCAGATAGAAAATGGCCAGCCCCATGCCCACCAGCGCGTACTGGATCGGGTGAACCCGCAGCCCCTTGAGCAGCTCGAACATGAAGAAGCTGATAAAGGTGAGGCCGATAAACAGCAGGGCATATTTGGCCGCCCGTTCGTTGAGCTGATAGTGATCCACCGGCTGCACCAGACTGACGCTGAAGGTGGAGAGATTGCTATCGCCCCCGTTCATCATCCGGTTGAAGCGGGTCTCCATGTCGCTGGCGAACCAGCTGGTTTGCCAGTTGGCCTCAAACCCTTGCGGGCTCAGGGTGCGACTGCCCGGCAGAAAGTCACCGATAAAGTTGGGGTGGGGCCAGTTGCCCGCCAGCTGCAGGGTGCTCTCCTTGCCCAGCGGGACTATGTCGAGGGCGTTCATCCCCTGTAGATTGAGCTCCAGATGGAAGGTGCCATCCTGCTGCGGCAGGCTGTCGAGCGGGGCATGGATACCGGCCAGCGCGTCACCGAGGCGGGCGCCGGGGGCAAACGGAATCCGCTGTGTGCCGAGTTGCAGTTCGGGGACGCTGTTGATACCGCGGGCATCGGAGAGCACCAGGCTCAGGTAGGGTTTGCCCACCACCAGCTCGGCCGTTTCATCGAGCGGTGAGGTCGCGTCATTCAGCAGACTCTGCCGGGTTGGCAGGCGGCCTGAGAGGGAGAGCCGGGTCTGATAGACCTGCGCCTGATAGATGCCCAGCTTGCGCGGGGTCACCTCCATGTTGGCCCTGATATCCAGTTGCTCCGGCAGCAGGTAGCGGTAGATCTGCTCCTGACGGACGAAGCGCTTGCCCTCCTGCTCGACCGTCACCGAACGGGTATAGGGCTGTACGATAATGGGCCCCATCAGCCGTTGCGGGCCGCTGCTGCTGGCCATGATGCTGTGAATGGCCTGACTGCGGTAAGCCTGACGCTCCCGGTTCAGCTCCATGATGGATTGCACCGGCACCATCAACAGCAAGCTGAGCAACAGCAGCAGAAATATCTTGTGGGTGAATATCTGTTTGACCATGACACGTCTCCTTGTTGGATGGAGTGAGTCTGTCAGTCCGGCGTGAAGTGGTGATGGGCTTGTGTGAAGTGGCGGTGAACTGTTGAAAAACGGCGCCATTAGGCGCCGTTGGATTGTTCAGGGGTGGGAGCGCACCAACCGAGCGGCTTGGGCGAAGCGATCGGTGTGGCCGTCGATGAGCCCGTGCATAAAGTCGATGTAGTAGACCAGTTCCGGCATCTCCTCAATAGAGCTGGAGGTCCAGTAGGGGGCTGAATTTTCCCCGTTGTCATGGATATCGGAGAAGAAGCGCGGGTCTGTCATCGGCGCCCGGCAATCTTCGTCGAGCAGGGTGAAGAGCTCCTCGATGGTGGGGAGTCGCCACCCCTCGCCAAGGCGGGCAGCTTCATCTTTGGCTTCAAGCAGCGTCAGCAGGGCCGGTGTGCCCACGCAGCCTTTCCCTTTCTGCCACTCGCTGCCCAGGCTGCACGCCTGCCATTCGAGGTGGTTTAGCCGATCATGGATGACTTCTCCCTGCCGACTCAGGCGGTCGGAGAGATCACAGGCAGCCAGCGCCATGCTGGCCGGAAGCCAGAGCAGCAATAGAAATAATTTCATGTTTGTCTCGTTTACGAATGGCGGTCAGCCCGTCGCTGGTGGGCTGACCGTGGTTATCGGGGTTTATCTGGCGGGAAGCGATCTCACTGCTTTTTAAGTTGTGCAGGCAGGGCGGCCAGCACCTCTTCTTTCGCTTTGAGGGAGGCGAACTGCTTGCCGGGCTTTTGCACCACGGTATGGACGAAGATTAGCTGCTTGCCCGGTTTGCTGGCCCAGCCGACGAACCAGCCGATCTGCTGATCGCGGTTGAGGCTGCCATCCAGCTTCTTCGGGTAGCCCATGCCGGTCTTGCCGTGGATCTGCCAGCCGTCGATCTCGCTCACCTTGAGGATATTGGCGGTGTATTGCAGGGTCTGCGCCGAGACCGGCAGCTTGCCGCTCAGCATCTTGCCGAGGAAGCGAGCCTGCTCCTCCGGACTGATGGCGAGGCTGGAGCTGAGCCAAGCCTGGGTCAGGCCGTCATGTTTGCCCGGATTGCCGGAGAGATCCCGATTGCCGTAGTCGAAGCGGTCGACATATTGCTGGAAGCGCTCCATCCCCAGCCATTCGGTGATCTGCTGGGAGAACCAGACGACCGAGTAGGTTTCCCAGCGGCGTGGGGTAGTGGTTTCGCGCCAGGCGGGCAGCCAGCCGTCATAGCTCGGTTTGTAAGGCAGTGCCGGATGCTCTTCATCCACCAGATAGCCACTGTCGTAACCCATCAGCGCAAGCGGGATCTTGAAGGTGGACGCGGGCGGTAGCTGGCTGGAGCAGTCCCCTTCGCTGGAGAGGGTCTGGCCGTTGCCGTCAGCATAGATAAAGCAGCCGCTGGCGGCGGAGGCTGGCAGGGCTGCGAGCAGACCGGCAGCCAGCAGGCTGGAGAGAAGCAGGCGGGACATAGCATTTCCTTGAGCAAATGGATGAGAGAAAGCGGCAGTCTAATGCCGCTTTGTGTGGGGAATGTGAAGTTGCGGGGGGACTAGGTGAACGGCAGCCAGAGTTCCGCCAGCGCGCCTCCCTCCGGCTGGTTGCTCAGGGTCAGACGACCGCCATGCTGGTGGGCTACTTCATGGGCGAAGCTGAGCCCCAGACCACTGCTCTTGCCCTTGTCCGGGCGCGGCAGGGAGTAGAAGCGCTCGAAGATGCGCGGCAGGGCGTAGTCGGGAATGCCGGGGCCGCAGTCGGTGACCCGAAAACAGTAGCCCTCCTCCTGCTGGCTGCCGCTTAGGGTGACTTGCCCGTTGGCGGGAGAGAAGTCGATGGCGTTATCCAGCAGGTTGCCGATGGCCTGCTCCACCAGCAGCGGATCCCACTTCTGTTTCGGCGCGCTGGCCAGCTCGGCCACCAACTCGACCTGACGGCGCTGGGCAATGATCTGGCGGGCATCGAGGGTGCGCTTGCCCAGTTTCGCTGGCTCCACCGACTGGCGATCCAGCCCCTGCCCCGACTCCAGCCGCGCCAGTTGCAGCATTCGCTCGATCAGCTGCTGCATGCGGGCGGTTTCCAGATTGATGTTGCCGATAAACCGTTTGGCAACTTCGGGGGGCGGCGTTTCGGCCAAAATCTCCCCTGCCCCGCGAATGGCGGCCAGCGGGCTCTTCAGCTCGTGGGTCAGGCTGTGCACATAGGCTTCGATGTAGCTTTTGCCATCGAGCTGGTGGCGCATGGTCTCCAGCGAGCGGCCGAGCCGATCCAGCTCGACGGTGTGCAACTGCGGCAGCGGTGCCGCCTCCCCCTTGCTGACCGAGTCGGCATAGTGCACCAGCTTGCCGATGGCGCGGTTGAGCCACCACACCAGCAGGCTGCCGATCAGCAGCGAGATGAGCAGCATCTGGCCGCCGGCCCGCAGTAGCTCCTGTTCCCCGCGCTCGATGGCTGGCATCAGGGTGCGATTGGGTTTGGCGACGGTGAGGGAGCCGATGATCTCGGCCCCTTCCCGCAGCGGCGCCGCCACATACATGGTCGAGCTGGCAGCATCATCGGGATCGGTGCGGGTGCTGCGGGCGCCATACTGGCCGCGCAGGGTGCGGTAGACATCGTTCCAGCGGGAATAGTCCTTGCCCAGATCCGTGCCGTCGGAGTCGTAAATCACCACACCTTGCCGGTCAGTGACATAGATGCGGTACTCCGCCTGCTGCTTGAGGTGGCCATCGATCATTGCATTGATGGGATTCTGGTTGAGGCGGGCGAAGGCGCTGGCCAACCGCCCGTTCATCATATTCCCCTCTTGCAGATCATCGAGGGCGAGCGGCGCCAGCAGCTGGGTCATGTCTACCAGAGTATCCTCGGTGGCGCTGCGCACCCCGGGTTTTATCTCCTCGACGAAGATCTCCAGCACGAACCAGGCGGCCAGCGCGAAGATCAGCAGCAGGCCGCACAGCAGTTGCAGCCCGAGTCTCATGCCAGCTCCAGGCTGTAGCCCAGCCCGCGGTGGGTGAGGATCAGGTTGGCCTCGGGATCATGTTCGCGCAGCTTGGCGCGGATGGTCTTGATATGGGTATCTACGGTGCGATCCAGACTCTCCTCCGCATCCTGCCACACCAGATCCATCAGCTGCTGGCGGGAGTAGACCCGCCCCGGCGCCAGCATCAGGGTCTTGAGCAGCAGATATTCGTAACGGGTGAGGGCCAGCGGCTGACCGCGAAAGTGAATGCGGGCACGCTCCTCATCTAGCACCAGCAGGGCGCTGGGCTGGGGGGCAACGGGCTGGCTGCGGCGCAGGATGACCCGCACCCGGGCACACACTTCCCGTGGCGAGAAGGGTTTGGCCACATAGTCGTCGGCACCGATCTCCAGCCCGATCAGTCGGTCTATCTCCTCGCTGCGGGCGGTGAGGAACATCAGGGGAATATCGGTCAGCGCCCTCACCTGCTTGCAGAGTTCGAAGCCGCTGATGTCGGGCAGCCCCACATCGAGGATCAGGAAGTCGGGTCGCGTCTGTTCCAGTCGTGTCAGCAACTGCTGGCCCAGCATGAACCACTCCACCTCGAACCCGTCGGTCTGCAGGGCGTAAATCAGGGTGTCGGCGATGCTGGCCTCATCCTCCACCAGCCAGATGACTCTCTTTTGCATGGCATCCTCGTCGCAAATTGGCACCCCATTCTGGCATCGAACCAAATCGGATCCTATTTGCTGTTTTATTTTTCCGAAAAAGGGGCTAATATTTCGATATTCTTTCGAATCGAAACTTAAAAATGACCAAGCGTAATACTCAACAACGCCGACACACCATAGTGACCTTGGTACAAGAGCAGGGTGAAGTGAGCGTCGACGCCCTCGCCAAACACTTTTCTACCTCCGAAGTGACCATCCGTAAAGATCTGGCGGTACTGGAGACCGGCGGTCTGCTGCTGCGTCGTTACGGTGGCGCCGTCCCCTTGCCGAGCGAGATGGTGGTCGAGGCCAATCCTGAACAAGTTTCGAACCGAAAGTTAGCCATTGCCCGTGCGGCGGCCGAGCGGCTGCGTGATCACAACCGCGTCATCATCGACAGCGGCAGCACCACCAGCGCCATGATCCCCATGCTGGGCAACAAGCGCGGCCTCATCGTGATGACCAACTCCCTCAATGTGGCCGGTGCCCTGCGCGAGCTGGAAAATGAGCCTACCCTGTTAATGACCGGTGGCACTTGGGACCCTCACTCCGAATCCTTCCAGGGGCAGGTGGCGGAACAGGTGTTGCGCTCCTACGACTTCGACCAGCTCTTTATCGGTGCTGACGGCATCGACCCGGAGCGTGGCACCACCACCTTCAACGAGCTGGTTGGCCTGTCGCGGGTCATGGCCGAGGTATCGCGGGAGGTCATTGTGATGGTCGAATCGGAAAAGATCGGCCGCAAGATCCCCAATCTCGAACTTCCTTGGTCGAGCATCCATACCTTGGTGACCGACGAGGGGCTGGCCAGCGAGGCCAGAGAACAGATTCAAGCCCAGGGGGTGACGCTTATCTGCGCCCCGGTCACTTGCTGACATCGAGCTCTGAACCATCCAACTGACTTTACGATTTGCATCTCAAGGAGAAGTGTATGTGTGGCATCGTCGGGGCTGTTGCCCAACGTGATGTGGCTGAAATTCTGGTAGAGGGCCTGCGCCGTCTGGAGTACCGCGGTTATGACTCAGCCGGTGTGGCCGTGTTCAGCGCCAACCAGCCGTTGCAGCGGGTTCGCCGTCTGGGCAAGGTGGCCGAGCTGGCCAAGGCGCTCGACGAGCAGTCCGTCCATGGTGGTACCGGCATCGCCCATACCCGCTGGGCCACTCACGGCGAGCCCTCCGAACGCAATGCTCACCCCCACGTCTCCGAGCATATCGTGGTGGTGCACAACGGCATTATCGAGAACCACGAAGAGCTGCGGGAAGAGTTGAAGGCGCTGGGCTATGTGTTCAGCTCCGACACCGATACCGAGGTGATTGCCCATTTGGTCCATCATGAGCTGAAGAGCGCCGGTAGCCTGCTGGCCGCCATGCAGACTGCGGTGAAGCAGCTGCGCGGTGCCTACGGTACCGTGGTGATGGACAGCCGCGACGACAGCCGCGTGGTGGTGGCCCGCTCCGGTTCACCGCTGGTGATCGGCCGCGGTATCGGCGAGAACTTTATCGCCTCCGACCAGATGGCGCTGCTGCCGGTGACCCGTCGCTTCATCTTCCTGGAAGAGGGTGATGTGGCCGAAGTGACCCGCCGCGATGTGCATATCTTCGATACCAACGGTAACGCCGTGGTGCGTGAAGAGCAGGAGTCCGAACTCTCCCACGATGCCGGTGACAAGGGCGAATACCGTCACTACATGCTCAAAGAGATCCACGAGCAACCCAAAGCGATCACCAACACCCTGGAAGGGCGTCTGGGCAGCGATCACGTGGTGGTCGAATCGTTCGGTAACGGCGCGCGCGCCATCTTTGACAAGGTCGAGCACGTACAGATCGTCGCCTGCGGCACCTCCTATCACTCCGGCATGGTGGCTCGCTACTGGTTCGAAGAGATCGCTGGCGTCTCCTGCGATGTGGAGATCGCCTCCGAGTTCCGCTATCGCAAATCGGTAGTGCGCCCCAACAGCCTGCTGGTGACCCTCTCCCAGAGCGGCGAGACTGCCGATACCCTGGCGGCGCTGCGTCTGGCCAAGGAATCCGGCTACATGAGCTCGCTGGCTATCTGCAACGTGCCGGGCTCCTCGCTGGTGCGTGAATCAGATCTGGCCTTTATGACCCGTGCCGGTGCCGAGATCGGCGTAGCCTCCACCAAGGCGTTCACCACCCAGCTGGCTGGCCTGTTGATGCTGGTGGCCTCGGTCGGTCACTGCCGTGGCCACCTGAGCGCCGCCGCCGAGGCTGAACTGGTCAAGGCGCTGCAAGCCCTGCCGCTGCGTATTAAAGAGAGCCTGGCGCTGGCCAAGGATATCGAAACCCTGGCCGAAGAGTTTGCCGACAAGCAGCACAGCCTGTTCCTCGGCCGTGGCAGCCAGTACCCCATCGCCATGGAGGGGGCGCTCAAGCTCAAAGAGATCTCCTACATCCACGCCGAAGCCTATGCCGCTGGCGAACTGAAGCACGGCCCGCTGGCGCTGATCGATGCCGAGATGCCCATCATTGTGGTGGCGCCGAACAACGATCTGCTGGAGAAGCTCAAGTCCAACGTGGAAGAGGTGCGCGCCCGTGGCGGTATCCTCTACGTGTTCGCCGATGCCGATACCGGCTTCAAGAGCGACGAGACCATGCGGGTCATGAACCTCAACCATGTGGAAGAGGTGATTGCCCCCATCGTCTATACCGTGCCGCTGCAGCTGCTCTCCTATCACGTTGCCCTGATCAAGGGGACTGACGTCGACCAGCCGCGAAACTTGGCAAAATCGGTGACCGTTGAGTAAGTCACTTTTGATAAGTCACTTTCTTGTGGGATGAAAATAAAGTTTCATCCCTACAAATAAAGTATCATCCTTGAAAATAGAGTTTCACCCTAAGCCAACGTGCGCTATGTTGATGGTATCAACTAGGGAGGGTGCGAATAAGCACCCTCCACAACGAAACTGAAAAATTTAGTTTATTAAATTCAAATGCTTACAAGGGCGCATTTTTATGTTTGGTGACTTATTCGCACCTTCCCTAGCCCCATGTAGTTTTATGGCACGGATTAGGATGATACTTTAGCTTCTATTTTGATCGAAAAAACGGCCACAAACGGCCGTTTTCTGTTTTTTAGGATGAAACTTTATTTTCATCTCACATTTCTGAAATGAAAAAGAGCCGCAATTGCGGCTCTTTTTGTTGCTGCTGAGGGTTACGACAGCCGCAGGTTGGTGATGGTGACCTCGTCGAGGGAGGGCACTATGATGCCGCTGGTGATCCCTTTGGCGATGGCCTGACTGCGGTTCTTTGAGTCGGTCTTGTTGGTCACCTGGGTCAGGTGAAAGTTGACCGTCCGCTCACTGATGCCGAGGATGGTGGCGATCTCCCAGGAGGTCTTGCCCTCGCTGGCCCAGAACAGACACTCCTTCTCCCGATCCGACAGTTCGGTCAGGTATTTCATCATATCCGGTCTGCTTTTGATCAGTTGCAGTGCGGAGTTGAAGATGTAGCTGGCGCAGAACGACAGCAGCGGGACATTTTCAAACATCAGGTCGGAGTTGGATTTCTCCTTGGTGATGAAAGAGAGGATGCCGTGCTCGCCCTGCGGGGTGTGCAGCGGAAAGGAGACGCCATTGCGTACCCCGAAATCGGCCGCAAGGTTCATCACGTCGCGGCTGGCGCTGGGTAGCCAGGGCGAATCGCAGTCGAGCTTGTTCCAGAAGATCGGCTGGGTCTGTTTCAGCCCCAGATAGACCACCGGATCCTGGGTCAGATACTGGTTTTCGCTGTAGGCGTCAAACCAGGTGGTCGGACAGTTGTTGAACAGTGCCACGTGGGATTTTTGCATGCTGATGGGGAAAATAATCAGCAGCCGAAAGTAATCAAAGCCCATTTGATGACTGAAGCGCTCCAGCAGTTGCTGGATATCACTGGTTTTTGTTGCCTTGGTGAACTTGTCGATATGTTCCCAGATCGCATCGTTGAGCATTACTTTCTCCTTTTTCGATCTCTATCACACTGATCGAAAAGATTTTTTATCGTTATTTATATTTGTGCGGTGGCTATTGGCGCCACTTATTCCGTGCGTGCTTAAAAATTATCCTGTTTTTGTGCATAAAGGCCAAGAAAATCCTCTCGTTGCCAGTCCGCCCTGCATTTGAGATAATGATAATAGTTATCATTAGTAAGATGTATTTCAATGAACAAATTATGGTGTGTGGCCCTGCTGCCACTGTCAGTCCACTTTGCTGCCATCGGGGATGAGCTGGTTGCTCCCGCCCTCAAGAACAGCATAGCTGCCGGGAAAGCCTCCCAGCAGCGGGTGGAAAAAGCCGCCGATGCCGCCGTTGCCGCACGACTGGAGCTGCAAAATGCCCAGCTGCAACTGCGCGACCTCGAAGCCTACAACCGCTACATGCAATCTCTGGTGGCCGATCAGCAAAATGAGCTGGGTAAATTGAGCCAGCAGCTGGAAGCGGTGCAAGAGACCCGTCAGGGCTTGATTCCGCTGATGTTGCAGATGCAGGCAGATCTGGAACAGCTGGTGCAAAACGACATCCCGCTGCGCAAGGAAGATCGTTTGGCGCGGGTTGAACAGTTGAAAGCGACCCTGGCTCGCGCAGACGTTAGCGAGGCGGAGAAATTCCGTCAGCTGCTGCAGGCCTATCAGATTGAAGCCGAGTACGGCAGCCGGATGGACAGCTATTCCGCCGAGCTGGAGCTAGATGGTGCTCCGCGTCGGGTCGATGTGCTGGCGCTGGGCCGGGTCTCCCTGCTGGCAATGACGGCCGATCGCAGTCAGGCATGGCGCTGGTCTGCCGAGTCTAAGCAGTGGCAAGCCCTCGATAGCCAGTGGCTCTCCCCCATCGCCGAGGCGATGGATGTGGCCGCCGACAAGAAAGTTCCCCAGTTGCTCAATGTCCCCCTCTCTGTCAGCAGCAGTCAGGAGGCCCAATCATGAGAGTCACCATGAAGTGGTTCCCCCTCCTTATTGCCCTCTCCTGCGGTACCAACGCCGCTGTCGCCGATGAGTGGCAGCAGCAGGAACAGGCTCGTGAACAGCAGGCTCAGCAAGATCTGGCGACCGTAGCCAAGGAGCTCGGCACTGCCCGCGCCAGACTGGCCGAGGCCCAGCGCCTGAGCAAGGAGCTGGCCGGCAAGTTTGCCAGTAACGAGAAGCAGCTGGTCGAGCTCAACGCCCAGTGGGAGCAAGCCTCCGGCGATATGAACGAGATCTTCGCGGTCACCCGTCAGGGCGCCAGCGATGCAGTCAAGCTGCTGAGCGAATCCGCCGTCGAGGGCCAGTACCCGGAGCGTCTCGCCCCGCTGAAAATCATGGCACAGGATAAACAGGTGCCGGATCGCGCCGCCCTCGCCCTGCTGCCCGCCACTCTGCTGCAGGAGATCCGCGAATCTGGCCGGGTTGCTCAGTTCAACGGCAAGGTGCTCGATGCCCAGGGGGCTGCCTGCGAGCAGTCGCTGACCCGGGTTGGCAGTTTTGCCCTGCTGGGGAGCGAAGGCTTCCTGCAACCGACCGCCGAAGGCTTGAGCCCGGTACTGGGTCTGCCCGGTAGCGTGCTCTCTGCCGTTGCGGCTTATCAGGGTCAGGAAGGGGAAGCGCTGCCGCTGGATCCTTCTCATGGCACTCTGCTGGCGATGCTGGCACAGGCGCCCACCTTCTGGCAGCAGGTACAGCAAGGTGGTCAGGTTGGCGCCATTATCGTGCTGCTGGCCGCCATCGGTCTGGGAATTGCTGCGGTACGGCTGTGGAGCCTCTCCCGCGAACTGGGTCGGGTGCGCCGCCAGCTCAAGAGCGGCGAGTATCACGCCGACAACGCCCTCGGCCGGGTGCTGACGGTGGCAGACAAACACCCCGAGCTGAGCATGGAGACCCTCGAACTGCGTCTTGATGAGGCGATCCTGCAGGAGACTCCTCGCATGGAGCGCGGCATCGGCATGGTCAAGGTAATCGCGGCCATCGCCCCCATGCTGGGTCTGCTCGGTACCGTGACCGGGATGATCGGCACCTTCCAGGCCATCACCCAGTTTGGTACCGGCGATCCCAAGATCATGGCGGGCGGCATCTCCATGGCACTGGTCACCACGGTACAGGGTCTGGTGGCGGCTATTCCGCTGATCCTGGCTCACAGCCTGCTGCAATCTCGCTTCACCGAGCTCTCCAATGTGCTGGAGCAGCAGGTGGCCGGCATTCTGGCCGAGCGCGCCGAGAGCAATAACGGCGGGATGGAGCGAGCAGCATGATGCTTGACATCTGGCAACAGCTGCAGAGCTTCATGGGCCGTGGCGGCCCTGTGCTCTGGGTCATTCTGGCCCTGCTGGTGCTGATGTGGATTTTGATGATCGAGCGGTTGCTCTACCTCAATCTGGGTTTTGGCCCCTTGCAGCAACAGCTGCTCGGCCGCTGGCAGGCCCGCAGCGAGTGCCACAGTTGGCACGCCCGGGCAATCCGCAGCCGCTGGCTGGCGCAGGCGGAGCTGGAACTGAACCGTCATCTGATCTTCATCCGCACCCTGGTGGTGCTCTGCCCCATGCTGGGGTTGCTGGGCACAGTGACCGGCATGATCGGTGTATTCGATGCGTTGGCTGCGGCCAACCGCTTTAACCCGGAGAGCATGGCGGGCGGGATCTCCCGCGCCACTATTCCCACCATGGCAGGCATGGTGGTGGCGCTCTCCGGCGTGTTGTTACTCAGTCGGCTCGAGAGTCAGGCCAAGCGTGCGCTGGCCAAGACCCGGGACGGCCTGCGAGAAGAGAAGGTAATGCAATGAGACGGCAATCCAAACGCCAGCGTGACGAAGTGCAGATCGACATGACCCCCATGCTGGATATCGTGTTCATCATGCTGATCTTCTTTATTGTCACCACCTCCTTCGTGCGTGAAGCCGGGCTCGAGGTGCACAGGCCCCAGGCCAGTCAGGCCAAGGCGCAGAAATCTTCCAGCATCATGCTGGCGATCGGGGCTCAGGGTCAGATCTTCCTCGACCGCAAGCAGGTCGATGTGGAGCGGGTACAGGCCACCATCGCCCGCCTGCTGGCGGAGCAACCCGATGCCAGTCTGGTGATCCAGGCCGATGAGCGAGTGCCCCACGGCAAGGTAGTGCGGGTGATGGATGAGGCCAAGGCGGCGGGTATTGCCAATATCGCCGTGGCGGTGGCGCCGAAATGAAATACAAGCTGATGAGCCTGGGGCTGGGGATTGCCCTCAGTCTGGGCATCCTGCTGTTCATGGCCACGCTGGTTGAACCGCCCCGGGGCGAGAAGGTGGCGAGCGAACAGAAGCCCATCGTCATCAATATGCAGAACGAGGTGACCGAGGTGCAGGTACGCGAGCGTCCGGTACCGCAGGAACCCGAGCCTCTGCCAGAGCCTCCCGCGGCATTGGCCTCGACACCGCTGCCGATGCCTGCCGCGGCCCCTTTGGCGGCCGTTGAGCCGAGTCTGGATCTGGTTTCCAGCCTCAGCGCGGTGCAGGTCTATGCCCCCGGAGTGGCGACCAGTACCGCACCGGTATTGAGTGGCAACTACCACGGCCAGCAGCAGGGAGCGGGTATCGGTGCCGGTGACATGCTGATGCCGCTGCAACGGATCGAGCCGGTCTACCCCTATCGTGCCCAGCAGTCAGGGATCGAAGGATTCGTCACCCTGCGCTTTAGCGTGAATGCTGAAGGTGGCGTGCAGGATGTGGAAGTGGTCGAGGCCAAGCCCAAGCGTCAGTTCGAGCGGGCGGCCATTCAGGCGATCAACAAGTGGCGCTATCAGCCGAGACCGGGCGCTACCGACAAGCTGGTGCAAGTCATCACGCTAAAATTCAAACTGGAGTCATAACTATGTTGCGGATCTGGATCTGTCTGCTGGCCCTGGTCGGCCAAGCCTGTCTGGCGATGGAGGTCAGCCCTCACTTCTCCCGTCAGCTTGAACCCGTGATGAAGCTCTATCAGTCCGGTCAGTGGCAACAAGCCCAGAGCAAGGCGTCCGGCCTCAAGCCAAATAGCGATGCCGAGCGTGCCTGGCTGGCGCAGTTGCAAGCCTCGCTGGCGGCCAATCTGCAACAGACCGCCCAGGCGAGCCGTTATGTCGAACAGGCTCTTGCCTATAAAGAGTGGCCCGAGCAACAACAGCTCCAGCTGCTGCGACTGCGCGGCGATATCCAGGCCCAGCAATCCAACTGGTCTGGTGCCATCGCCAGCTACAAGGCGGCGCTGGCGCTCAAGCAAGACGATGCGCTGCGCCTGCGTCTGGCTGGCCTCTATTACCACAACAAGCAGTACGGTGACGCCGCCAGTCAGAGCGAACAGTTGTTGAAAAAGGGTTGGCAGAAGCAGGCCGCCATCATTCGCCTCTCCGCCCTCACCGCTCAGCAACGTTATGGCGTGGCTGCTGATCAGGCGGCCGAGTTGATCAGCCACGAACCCAAAGAGAGCAAATGGTGGCAGCAGGCGGTGTCGCTCAACCTCTCCGCCAAACGTGGGGATCAGGCGTTGGCGCTGCTGCAGACTGCCATCGACAGAAAACTGATGGATGACGCGTCAGCCCGCAACCAGCTGATCCGCCTCTATGCCTGGCAAGGGCTGCCTTATCGTGGTGCCCGTCTGCTGGAGGCGGCCATGGCTAAGGGACAGATGAAGCAAAGTGCTGAAAACCGCCAACTGCTGGCCCAATTGTGGGAAGGTGCCCGGGAGTGGTCACAAGCAGTTGATAGCTGGCAGCAGCTGGCCAGCCTACATGGTCAGCCCAAAGCTGCCATGCGCGCCGCCGAACTGATGCTGCAACAGGGCAAGACTGATGCTGCCATGATCCAGCTCGCCGCCATCAAGTCGGTAAAAGGCGAGCAAGGCAATCGTGCCAAAGCGCTGCTGGTGCAGGCACACCTTAATAAGGAGCAGTATGCCCAGGCGCTGGAACTGGCCCGTGAGCTGCAGCAACAGGATAACTGGCAGCAGAAGGCAACCAGCTGGGTCAACTATATCCGGGCACAAAGCGAAGAATTGAGCAAAAAAGCGGCGTAAAAGAGGTGCCAAGGGGCTGTTTTGGGGCGTTCAGTTCGCTTTTTCAGCAAACGAACGCATTTTTGCAAAAAGCCCTTGTCATCCCGGCGCGGCTCCCTATAATGCGCCCCTACCAGCACGGCGGAACACGCCAAACTGATGAGCCAGCTTCCTAGCGAAGTGGGCGCCGAAAGAAAAGCGAAAACAATCGCTTGACTTTCGAAGTGAGAGGCGTAATATGCGCCTCCTCAACGCGGCAAGCGTGACGCTCTTTAACAATTTGAATCAAGCAATCTGTGTGGGCACTCACAGCATCGAACATCAAAAACAATTTTTGATTTTCAATGTCTGGTGAAGTGACCAAGACGATTTCTTAGCAATAAGAAGTCGAACAGTTTATTTCAGCAATTCATTGAGCCGCTTTTCGAAGCAACCAAACTTAAATTGAAGAGTTTGATCATGGCTCAG
>NZ_JBFODM010000077.1:0-66045 GCF_040908325.1 Aeromonas sp. R4-1 | reverse complement strand
GCGTTACGGAAAAGGCGTAAATATCAAAGCATGTTTGCATGAGGCGCTGGGGCGCCCCATGCAACACGTAATTGGGACATAGCCTTTTTTATGCCGACATCAGGCGGGGAGCTGCATCCCACGCACCTGCTCCAGCAGGGCAGTCACCGCTGCCGAGCGCAACGCATCCGGGGCGTAGCAGAGCCCCACCCGCCGCTTGAAGGAAGAAGCCGCCAGCTCGGCGACTGTACAGCCGGGCGGACAAAGCGAATGGGGCAACCAGGCGATCCCCGCCCCGGCGGCCACCATGGTTGCCGCCAGTCGCAGCGACCCCGCCCGCCGTGGATAGAGCGGCGCCTGATTGCCAAGAATGGCGATCAGCCGCAGGTGGGAGTCGTGGCGCGGGCAGGTGACCCAGGGCTCGTCCGCCAGCTCAGCCGGGGTGAGCGATCCCTTGCCCGTCAGCGGGTGATCCGGCGGCAGCACCAGCACAAACGCCTCCTCCAGCAGGGGGATAAAGAGCTCGTCACCACAGCGCAGGGATTCGCAGCCCAGCCGCACATCGCCACAACAGCCCTCCTCCAGAGTCAGCAGGATCTCCTGGTGGGCGAGTACCCCGTTGACCAGCGTCCCCACCACGCCATCGCCAAGGTCTGCCTCAATCCCCACCGTCAGCTCGAGGCAGGGGGAGGTTTCACGAAACTCGCGGGCGAGGGAGTCGGTGTCGGCGATCAGCCGCTTGGCACGGGGATAGAGCCGGTGGGCAGCTTCAGTCCCCTCCACCCCTCGCGCCTGTCGCACAAACAGGGTCACCCCCAGCTCATCCTCCAGCGTCTTGATGGTGGTGGAGAGGGTGGGCTGAGTAATGAAGAGGCGGGTGGCGGCCGCCGTGATGTTGCGCTCCTCGAAGACAGCCACAAACGCACGCAGGGTTCGCACATCCATAGAATTCACCTATATCAGACAGTCATAAAAGCCATTTTTCACGGCAACACTGGGCAAATATAGTGGCTTACCTGCCACAAGGCATCCCAATTTTCTATATCAGCGTCTATCAACACCGTCAGGAGCCATCATGCGCCATCTCTCTGTCATCGGCCTCGGGGCCATGGGCTCCGCCCTCGCCACCACCTTGCTCAAGGCGGGCCATCCGGTCACCGTCTGGAATCGCAGCGCCGCCAAGGCCGCCCCGCTGCAGGCGCTGGGTGCAACACTCGCCCCCTCGGTTGGCGCGGCCATCGCCGCAAGCGATATCACCCTTGTCTGTGTCGATAACTACACCGTCAGCCAGCAGCTGCTGGATGAGGCGAGCGACGCCGTGGCGGGCAAGCTGCTGGTGCAGCTCTCCACCGGCAGCCCGCAGGGGGCCAGAGCGCTGGAGAGCTGGAGCCACGCCCGCGGCGCCCGTTATCTCGATGGCGCCATTCTCTGCTTCCCGGATCAGATCGGCACCACTGACGCCAGCATCATCTGCTCGGGAGCCAGCACCGCCTTTAGCGACGCCGAGCCGGTGCTGCGCCTGCTCGCCCCTACCCTCGACCATGTGGCCGAGGCGGTGGGCGCCGCCGCGGCGCAAGATTGTGCCGTCGCCGCCTACTTTGCCGGTGGTCTGCTCGGTGCCCTGCACGGCGCGCTGATCTGCGAGGCGGAAGGGCTGCCGGTAGCCAAGGTGTGCGCCCAGTTCAGCGAGCTTTCACCGATTTTGGGTGGCGATGTGGCCCACCTTGGCAAGACGCTGGCGAGCGGCGATTTCGATCACCCCTACGCCAGCCTGAAAACCTGGAGCGCCGCTATCAGCCGCCTCGCCGGCCATGCCAGCGATGCCGGGATCGACAGCCGCTTCCCGCGCTTTGCCGCCGATCTGTTTGAGGAAGGGGTGGCGCAAGGGTTTGGTCAGCAGGAGGTGTCAGCCCTCATCAAGGTGCTGCGGGCCCGCAATGGAGCGGCACTATGAACGGTAAACAAATCGCACTGGTCACCGGCGCCGCTGGCGGGATTGGCCGCCAGCTCTGCATCGGGCTGGCCGAGGCGGGCTATCGGGTGATCGCAACCGATCTGGCCCCTCACGCTTTCGACCATCCCGAGATCCACTTTCATCAGCTCGATCTGCGGGATGAGCAGGCCATCGAACGCCTCTTTGCCGAGGTTCGCGCACAACATGGCGGCGTCCATCTGCTTATCAACAACGGCGCCATCAGCAAGTTCCACACCCGCTTCGAGGAGCTGAGCGCAGCCCAGTTCGATCAGGTGATGACGGTCAATGTGCGCGGTGCCATGCTCTGCGCCAGCGCCTTTGTACAGGTCAACCGCGGGTTGCCCTATGGCCTCATCATCAATATTGCCTCCACCCGCTGGCAGCAGAACGAACCGGGTTGGGATGCCTACGGCGCCTCCAAAGGGGCGCTGGTTGCCCTCACCCAGTCCCTCGCCAACTCGCTGGCCGACCATCCCATCACGGTCAATGCCATCAGTCCGGGCTGGATCCAGGCGGAGGATTACCACACCCTGACCGAGGCGGATCACCGCCAGCACCCGAGCGGCCGGGTCGGGCGCCCCGACGACATCACCCGCGCCTGCCTCTTTCTGGCCGATCCTCGCAACGACTTTATCAACGGCGCCAATCTGGTGGTCGATGGCGGGATGAGCAAGAAGATGATCTACCACACCTCCGCCTCCTTCTGGGAGGAGTAACCCCTGCGGCGGCAGCCTCGCCCCAGCCTGCCGCCCGCCCCTTTCCTGCCCGTTTTTTCATCGCTTTTGCCCCGCCGCCCTTGCACTGCCCTGACCGACTGGCAACAATAGGCACTCAACTGACCCCTCTTCATCTCGCCCGTTAATTGATCGCCCAACTCATCGCGTTGGCGGGCTGTTTCCGTTAAAATGACGGGTTTTTGCCGTGCCTGGTTTGCCAATCCCCACCATCAGGCACTCGCAGCGTGAATCCTATGATGCCAGTGATGCAGGATCTGCCATGAACAACTACTTTCGGGTGCTGGGCGTCAAGTCCAACGCCAGCGAAAACGACATCAAGAAAGCCTATCGTCGGCTGTCGAACCAGTACCACCCCGACAAGCTGCACGGGGCCAGTGAAGAAGAGAAAGAGCAGGCAGCCATCAAGCTGCACCAGGTAAAGCAGGCCTATGAAGTGCTGTCCGATCCGAAACAGCGGGCCGCCTTTATCAAGGATTTCAACAACGTCATCGTGACCGACCCCGCCTCCGCCATGCAGGAGATGTGGGATCAGTTCTACCCCTGAAACAACAGGCAGAAAGAGCAACTATGCAAAAGAGATGGGACCAGGCGCGGCTCAAGTCGCTGCAAAGCGATGCCAGCGAAAACATCGAATCCTACCGGGATCAGGACGACCCCAAGGGGCTGGAACAGTTCACCGACCAGATGAAGAGCCTGCTGCTGGCCGATATGAGCATGCTGGAGTTTATGCCCGAGTATCTGCCGCTGGCCCTCTATGGCCGGGTGCAGTTCCCGGCCAAGGCCAAGTCGCAGTGGAACAAGTGGCTCACCAGCGGCGAGCAGCCGAGCTGGGACGAGTTCAAGGTGAGCGTCGGCTTCAACAACGCCGCCCTGCCGCTGGTCAAGGCGGTGCGTGCCCAGAGCGAAGATCAGCTGATGGAAGCCTGCGCCGTGCTGTTCCTGCTCGACAACCCGCTGCCGCGCGGCAGCCACCGCGGCGATGACGACTATGAGCTACGCGACGAAGAAGATGAAGACGGGGAAGATGCCGACGCCGACTACCATGGCGGCAGTGACCGCTATGGTGATGACGACGGCGATCAGGATATGTACGACGAAGTCCGTTTCTAATTGGGGCAAGGCATGAGCAACAGTCTGATAGAAATTACCGCCATCGAGATCAAAGAGCTGGCCGTTATCGAGCCGAAGCAGGCCAGCGAGAAGTTCGAGCTGATCGCCAAGACCATGTCTGACGACCAACTGGCAGAAGTGATTGAAAACATTGATATCGTTACCCTGACCCAGATCAACGGCCAGCACGACATCTCCTTCCCCTCCATCATCTCCGAGCTGATGACCCCGGAGCGGATCCGCGATATCGTCTGCCAGCAGCCGCTCTATTGGGAAGAGGCGATCAAGAACAACGCCGACGAGCTGCAACAGCACACCTTCGACTTCCTCAACTACCTGATCCGCACCCAGGATAGTGAAGCCAAGCAGCGCGAGATCCTCGAGTGCGTGGCCGAAGATCCGGCCGGTCTCTTCTACCTCGCCATCCCCTTTATCGAGTTTTATCGCGGCGATCGCTATGAAGAGGACGAGGGCTATCGCGACGTGCTGCACGCCGAAGAGGAAGATCTCGAAGAGTCCCTGCGCTACAGCGAGCGCCAGCAGGCCGAAGACAGCCACGACTATGCGCTGGACGACCCGCGCAGCCTCTTGATGCTCATTCGCGAGCTGGCCCCCGAGGTGGAAAAATCCATCAAGTCGCTGCTGCGCAACGAGCACTCCACCTGGGACGGCATCATCAACAAGTTTGCCGCCGAGCTGGTGATGCAGGCCAAAGAGAAGAACAAGGTCGAGGAAGACGAGTACGGTGACGTCGACGACATGTTCAGCTTTCTGGATTAAGGAGCCCATTCATGCAGTTAGTCATTCGCGATGCCAACCAGGGCCCCTTTCTGACCCAGGTGCTGCGCTTTGGCCGCGACAACGAACTCTTGAGTCAGCAGCAGCTCGCCGCCATCAAGGGCAAGGCGGTGCTGATGAGCCTCAAATTCGCCGACAAGTACTACAACAAGTACAAGATGCACCTGCTGGAGCAGGCCGCCCACGACGTCATCGGCGTGGTGAGCCTCGGCCTGCAGGAGCTCTCGGCGCGGGATCCGGCCAAGGCGCTGGCGCTGCTGCAGGCGCCGGAAGGCCCCATCAAGCCGTTCCAGAAGGGCTGGTCGATGCTCATTACCGTCAGCCCCAAGCAGGCTGGCAACAGCCTCTACGGTGACGTGGATGCCCGGCTCTTGGACAAGATCTCGAGCCCGCCCGATGTGGAGGAGTGGCAAGGGTGGCAGGAGTACGAGAAGGCGCTGACCGAGCACAACAAGAGCCGCCTGATGGAGCTCATCGACCAGCACTTTTTCGCCTGCGAGAGCGACCACCCCACCATGGAGGACAAGCTGGCCGAAGCGCTGCTCTACCGCATTCTCTGCGGCAAGGGCAGTGGCGCCGCCCCCCTCAAGGTGAAGCAGGATCTCAAGCGCAAACTGGCGCGGGAGATTGAGCTCGACGAGGGCTGGTACGACACCGACTACCTCGCCGCCCAGCTCACCCTGATGCTGAGCGCGCTACCCGCCGACATGGCCGCCGCCCTGCGCCAAGAGCTGAGCCCGGGCTTTGTGCCCAACCTGCTGCACACCCTCGGCTTTGTGCGCCAGTACCAGCTGCTGCAAAAAGAGAACGCCTCGCCGGAGAAGCTCGACAACGTCGAGATGCGCGCCGGTCTCAAGCACCCGCTGCTCGGCTGGCCGCTCTACCACGACTTCTAAGGCCGCTTTCGCCGCCCATCAGTCGCACCACAACGCCCGGCCCGCCGGGCGTTGTTCTATCCTCCCCTCACCCTCTAGACAGCAGTGAGGGAACACGCGCAAGTCCCCCTGTGGCTACCCCTTCTCTTCCCAATATTTATTCACTCAATGCCCAAGGATGAATAAACAACCTGCGATACAACCACTTGGCACCAGCTGCGTTTCGGGACAACAAAGCGGGACGCAGATCCCACCACAGCGCCATAATCGGCACCAAATAGCCGACTGGATCACATCAACCGTGCCGCAACCGCGTGGTAAGCCGAGCTAAAACCACGACTCAATCACGCATAAAAAGGCGGAATAGATCAATAAAAAGCAATTAATCGCGCCGGATTAAATTTCAGGTATGGCTATTTGCACCGCTTGGCCGCTAAATGACAGACCGGCCTTCAGACCAGCATGGAAGCGCACAAGGCTAGCCGGCAGCAGACCGGTACGCTCTCAGGACGAGTTATGACTTTCTTCTCTCACAGGAGACAGACCGTGAGCGCTTCGAATCAACACCCCACCATTCCCCCCGGCTCCGGGGCGCTGTTCTTTATCCAGACCTTCTCGACCCTGGGGTTTGCCGTGCTCTACTCCACGCTGGTGCTCTACGCCACCAAGCGGCTCGGCTTTAGCGAATCCCAGGCCAACGCCATGATGGGGGTCTTCGGGGCCTTCAACTATGGCCTGCACCTGTTTGGCGGTTATCTCGGCGGGCGCTACCTCAGCAACCGCAACCTGTTCGTGATGGGGATGGTGCTGCAGGTGATCGGCTGCTACTTCATCGCCGAGATGGGGATCACCGGCCTCTACTGGGGGCTCGCCATGTTCCTTACCGGCAGCGGCCTCAACGTCACCTGCCTCAACATGATGCTGACCCAGCGCTTCGCCCCGGATGATCACCGCCGCGAGAGCGCCTTCCTGTGGAACTACGCCGGGATGAATCTGGGCTTCTTTATCGGCTTCACGGTGGCGGGCTACTTCCAGCTCACCGAGGATTACCGCACCCTGTTCCTGTTTGCGACGCTGGGCAACATCATCGCCATTATCGCCACCTTCGCCTGCTGGCCCATTCTGGCGGATATCAGCACCCCGCTGCGCCACGTCAAAGGGAGCGGCTTCTACCGCCGCATGCTGGCAGGTATCGCCATTCTGGCCATGCTGGTGCCGGCGCTGCGCCTGCTGCTGACCCACGCCAGCTTCAGCGGCAGCTTTGTGCTGATCCTAGGGGCCGTGGTGCTGGTACTGCTCTGCGTGATGACCGCCCGCCATCCGGACGCCGCCGAGCGCAGCCGCATGGTGGCCTACCTGATCCTCGCCCTCGGCTCCCTTATCTTCTGGTCGCTCTACCAGCTGGCGCCCATGGGGCTGATGCTCTTCTCCGAGCACAACATCAACCTCAACGTGTTCGGGTTGCGGGTCGCCCCCCAGTGGATCCAGAACATCAACACCCTTGTCATCGTCATCGGTGGCCCGCTGATGGCACTGCTGTTCAAGCGGCTGCGCGAACAGGGCTGGAATATCGACATCCCCTCCCAGTTTGCCGCCTCCCTGTTTTGCATGGGGCTCGGCATGCTGGTGCTGCCGATCGGCATTCATCTGGCGGGGGCCGACGGGCTGGTCGCCTTCAAGTGGATCGCCATCAGCTATGTGCTGCAGAGCTTTGGCGAGCTGCTGATCTCCCCCATCGGCTACGCCATGATTGGCAAGCTGGCCCCCGCCAGCCTGCAAGGCTTGATGATGGGCTGCTGGATGATGGTGACCGGCATCGCCTCGGTGCTGGCGGGCTATGTCTCCGGCGCCATGCCGCAAAATATCGGCAGCACCCCGGTCGCAACCAACCCGGGCTACAGCTCGGTGTTCAATATGCTCGGCTGGGGCTCGATGGCGGGCGGCGTGGTGTTGCTCCTGCTGGTGCCCCGCCTGCGCCAGCTGATCGCCTCCAAGATCACCCCGCCTCCGGCGGCCACTGCCATTCCTGTCTAATCGGGTTCGGGCCAGCCATTTCACTGGCCCCTGCCAGCGCGAACGGTTGAATCAGCAACGCGGCTGATAATGCAAGGGGCCCCGCCATCATGGATGGCGGGGCCCTTCTTTTAGCGGGGGTGAATGGCTCTTTTCAAGTTGGCACCGGTTGCTGCGTTTTCCCTATCGTCAGCTTCCCATCATAACTGGCCTAAGCGAATCAACTTGGCTTTGAAGTTCCTGCAATGATTCAACCAATACTGAATGATTCCCATCAGCCCCAACTTCATACTCTAAGACATTCAAATTATATGACTTCTGCATGGCTTTTATTAATGAAGGATGCTTTCCTTTCGGCATGACAGCATAATGTGGATGATCTGAGGATGCTGCAATATTTGTATTCTCCAAAACCAACTGAATATCTGGATCTGACATACCACACCCAAGAAATAAAACTGTATGCACAGTCAACAAACTATTTAAAACATTGTAAAATTCAGAATGCTCACTTTTCATATGAAAGTAATCTGATCTTGTCAAGATTAACTTCGTTGTATCTGAAACACATCCATGAGCTTTTATTATTAGATTATCTTTAAATCTAACACTATTAAGCAATCGACTGTCATAATATTTGTGAATAACAAATCCCTGCCCTGCAGTTAAAGCATCACATTGTGTTTCATATATTTGATCATAGTTTGTTGTGATCACAATTTTAGAGTTAATTCTTTGAATAAGGGCATGTAACTCTGATGGCACAAATCGTGGCCTTGCAAAAATATCTGTAAAAAAACTCCTTTTTTGAGCTGATGTAACTCGATCAAAAATTACTTCCGCTGCATCAAGAAGCTGATCCGTTTCGATTAGATGATTAATAAAAGCCTTTTCAATCTCATCATTTACAAATTGATCTCGTGCCTGTTCAAGTAATTGATACCAGCTAGGTGGCCTTATAACAGGGTCCAAACTAGATTGGCAACTCGCTGATACACCTGCACCTATGAATATAATTGCACGTTTAGCTGCTAGCTCTTCAATAAGAATTTGTGGCCATTCTATCATGACTGACCCTCAAGTCTTTTTACGACCTCAATAGCAACATTATCAAAGATACTAGAAAATTCTTTTGCTTGTGAATAATGCGCACCAAAAATACCATCTTCAGCTTTAAGGTCACGGATCGGTGAAGAACTGCTCTGTGCTATGGGGGCAAGACTAAACATATTTGGTATGTTACCTAAAATATGATGCCCATCTTTCGACGCATCCACTAAGTAACCTCCCAGAAACTCTAAAAAAACCTCATCAAATTTTGTCAATAAACGCTCATATGCCTTTGTAGGCCTTCTCTCACCATATGCATTTTTTCTAGTGGCATATGTTTGTGTTGTATAACCAAGACAACCACTCGTAATAGAAATATTTCTTTTGATATTAAAGCGTGCAAATACCTCGCCCCCCCTATCCTCCTCTAATAATAGAGCCCCGCCTCTATATTTATTAGACCATGTATCAAACCAAGTTCTAACGTTTCGCAAACCTATGATACTAAATATATCAATTGACATTGGAGTCACAAAATAATCGGCGGCAATTAGGGTGCTTCGATTCAAAGATCCTAAGCTTGGACCAAGATCCACCAATATATAATCATAGTCAGAGTCAACCTTATCAATTAGCGAAGAAAACCAGTTTGTTTTTCTGAATGCACCAATCTCACCTCCTGATATTTTAACCCACGCCTCACCTAGCCTGTCCTCTAATGCAGATAACTGAGGGTGCCCCATTATCAGATGAACGCCAAATCTATTTACATCTTTACAAACAATATCTTCTTCGAAAAAAATTGACGGATCATCATCAAGTATAGGTTGAATAACATCTAAGATTGTCTTGTAATTTTGTGGGGAATCCCAATATCTTTCTGAAACTACATCTCCCCCCAAGATTAGTAGCGTTGAATTGCATTGAGGATCCAAGTCAATATATAAAACTCGCTTGTTTAATCCAGTAGCAAGACCTGCAGCCACATTTGTCGAGGTGGTTGTTTTTCCTACACCACCTTTGTTATTAAAAAAGCAAATTGTTTTAGCCATTTTTATCCCTAAAAAGAGGGGCAATAACATTGCCCCAGTTTATCTTAATTATTTGCATCACTCTCAGTGTGTGCATCTACAACTACTGATTCAATTTCTATCCTGTCTACCCGCTGCAAACCGCGGGGCAGCTTGGCGCCGCGGCGGCCGCGTTCGCCGCGGTAGTAATCGAGATCAGAGGGTTTGAGGGTCAGCTTGCGCTTGCCGGCAAACAGGGTGACCGACTGGCCCTGCGGGATCACGGCGGCCATTACCACAAACTCCTCACGCGCCTTGACGCGAGCCGACGGAATGCTGATGAGCTTGTTGCCCTTGCCCTTGCCGAGCACCGGCAGAGTGTTGAGCGGGAACAGCAGCATGCGCCCTTCATTGGAGATGGCCATGCAAAGATCGGTCTCTGGCGAGCCGATCTTCTGGGGTGCCATCACCTGACCCCCTTCCGGCACGGTGAGCAGCGCCTTGCCATTCTTGTTCTTGCCGATGAGATCGTCATAGGTGCAGACAAAGCCGTAACCGGCATCGCTGGCGATCAGATATGGCTCGCCCTCGTTGCCCATCACCAGATGGCGCACCTCTTCCCCTGCCCCCAGCGCAAAGCGGCCGGTGAGCGGTTCGCCCTGACTGCGCGCGGATGGCAAGGTGTGAGATTCGAGGGCGTAGGTTCTCCCCAAGGTGGAGAGGAACACCGCCTGCTGGTTGCTGCGGCCACAGGCGTGGGCCAGATAGCTGTCCCCCGCCTTGTAGGAGAGCCCTGCCACATCGACGTCGTGGCCCTTGGCGGCGCGCACCCACCCCTTGTCGGAGAGGATGACGGTGACCGGTTCGCTGGGAATAAGCTCTTTCTCGGTCAGCGCCACGGCGGTGGCACGCTCCACCAGCGGGGTGCGGCGATCGTCGCCGTACTTCTCGGCATCGGCCAGCAGCTCTTTCTTGAGCAGGGTGTTGAGGCGACGCTCGGAGCCCAGGATCAGCTCCAGCTTGTCGCGCTCTTCGGCCAGTTCGTTCTGTTCGGCGCGCAGCTTGAACTCTTCGAGCTTGGCCAGATGGCGCAGTTTCAGCTCGAGGATCGCTTCGGCCTGGGTCTCGGTAATGTTGAAGCGCTCCACCATCACCTTGCCCGGCTCATCCTCGGTGCGGATGATCTCGATCACCTCGTCGATGTTGAGATAGGCAATCAGCAAACCTTCGAGGATGTGCAGGCGAGCCAGCACCTTGTCGAGGCGGAATTGCAGGCGGCGACGCACAGTCTCGCGGCGGAACTGGATCCACTCGCTGAGGATGGTCTTGAGGCACTTCACCTGCGGCCGGTTGTCGAGGCCGAGGATGTTGAGGTTGACCCGGTAGTTCTTCTCCAGATCCGTGGTGGCGAACAGGTGGGCCATCAGCCCCTCCACATCCACCCGGTTGGAGCGCGGCACGATCACCAGACGGGTCGGGTTTTCGTGGTCCGATTCATCGCGCAGATCGGTCACCATCGGCAGCTTTTTCGCCACCATCTGGGCGGCAATCTGCTCCATGATCTTGGCGCCGGAGGCCTGATGGGGCAGCGCTGTGATGACGATGTCGCCATCCTCCTCGCTCCAGACCGCCCGCTGCTTGATGGAGCCCTTGCCGGTCTCGTAGATTTTGCGGATATCGTCGCGCGGGGTGATGATCTCGGCGTTGGTCGGGTAGTCCGGCCCCTGAATGTGCTGCATCAACACATCGAGCCCCGCATTGGGGTTGTCGAGCAGCTCGGCACAGGCGTAGGCCACTTCCCGCGCGTTGTGGGGCGGGATGTCGGTCGCCATCCCCACCGCGATACCGGTCACCCCGTTGAGCAGGATGTGCGGCAGACGGGCGGGCAGCACCACCGGCTCCTTCATAGTGCCGTCGAAGTTCGGCGTCCACTCCACCGTGCCTTGGCCGAGCTCTGAGAGCAGCAGCTCGGAGAAGCGCGACAAGCGCGCTTCGGTATATCGCATGGCCGCGAAGGATTTGGGATCGTCCGGCGCACCCCAGTTACCCTGACCGTCCACCAGCGGGTAGCGGTAGGAGAAGGGCTGGGCCATCAGCACCATGGCTTCATAACAGGCGATGTCGCCATGGGGGTGATATTTACCCAGCACGTCACCCACGGTACGGGCGGACTTCTTGTGCTTGGAGAGGGCAGACAGACCCAGCTCGCTCATGGCGTAGATGATGCGCCGCTGCACCGGTTTGAGGCCATCGCCGATATGCGGCAGGGCCCGATCCATGATGACGTACATGGAGTAGTTCAAGTAAGCCTGTTCGGTAAAGGTGCGCATTGGCTGGCGCTCTACCCCGTCCAGACTGAGCTCGATAGCATCACTCATGTGATTTTCTCTTTCGGTTCGGGAGCCGCCACAGGGCGACTCCGGCTAAATGCTTGCTGGCCCTGTGCGGGCCAGCCGACGGCTTAAATGATGGCGAGGTTGCCCTTCTCTTCCAGCCATTCGCGGCGATCGCTCGCCCGCTTCTTGGCCAGCAGCATGTCCATCAGCTGCAGGGTCTCGTCAGCCGCATCCCCTTCGCTCTCTCCTGCCGGATCCATGGTGAGCTGCACCAGACGGCGGGTGTTGGGATCCATGGTGGTTTCCCGCAGCTGTTTCGGGTTCATCTCACCCAGACCCTTGAATCGGGTCACCATCACCTTGCCTTTCTTCTTCTCGGCTTCGACCCGCTGCAGCACGCCGTTCTTCTCGTCCTCGTCGAGGGCATAGTAGACCTCTTTACCGATATCGATCCGGTAGAGGGGCGGCATGGCCACATAGACGTGGCCTTTCTCCACCAGCGTACGGAAGTGCTTCACAAAGAGGGCGCAGAGCAGGGTGGCGATGTGCAGACCGTCCGAGTCCGCATCCGCGAGGATGCACACCTTGCCGTAGCGCAGGCCGCTGAGATCCTCGGAGTCGGGGTCGAGCCCGATGGCGACCGAGATGTCGTGCACTTCTTGCGAGGCGAGCACCTGACCGGCCTCCACCTCCCAGGTGTTCAGGATCTTGCCGCGCAGCGGCATGATGGCCTGAAACTCGCGATCCCGTGCCTGCTTGGCACTGCCGCCCGCGGAGTCACCCTCCACCAGGAACAGCTCCCCCTGCATGGGGTCGGCGCAGTTACAGTCAGTCAACTTGCCGGGCAGCGCCGGGCCTTGGGTAATCTTCTTGCGCACCACCGTCTTGGCAGCGCGCATCCGGCGCTGGGCGCTGGAGATACAGAGCTCGGCGATCTGCTCCGCCAGCTCGGTGTTGCTGTTCAGATAGAGGCTGAAGGCATCCTTCACCACGCCGGAGACAAACGCAGAGCTCTGGCGGGAGGAGAGGCGCTCCTTGGTCTGACCGGCGAACTGTGGATCCTGCATCTTGATGGAGAGGATGTAGGCACAGCGATCCCAGATATCTTCCGGAGTCAGCTTGACCCCGCGCGGCAGCAGGTTGCGGAACTCGCAGAACTCGCGCATGGCGTCGAGCAGCCCCTGACGCAGACCGTTGACGTGAGTACCGCCCTGCGCAGTGGGTATAAGGTTCACATAGGATTCGGCGAGGCATTCGCCCCCTTCCGGCAACCAGCAGAGCGCCCAGTCCACCGCCGACTGTTCGGAGCTGAACGAGCCGATAAAGGGCTGCTCCGGCAGGCAGGTGAACTGCTTGACCGCGTCGACCAGATAATCCTTGAGGCCATCTTCGTAGCACCACTCCAGCTTGATGCCGGTGTTCTTGTCGAGGAACTTGATGGTGAGGCCGGGACAGAGCACGGCTTTGGCTTTGAGCAGGTGCTCCAGCTTGGTGACCGAGAACTTGGGCGAATCGAAATAGCTCGCCTGCGGCCAGAAGCGCACTCGGGTGCCGGTGTTGCGACGACCGCAGGTGCCGGTGATGGTCAGCTCCTGCACCTTCTCGCCACGCTCGAAGGCGATGTCGTAGACCTGACCGTCGCGGCGCACCGTCACCTCGACCCGATCAGAGAGGGCGTTCACTACCGAAATACCCACCCCGTGCAGACCGCCGGAAAACTGGTAGTTCTTGTTGGAGAATTTGCCGCCCGCGTGCAGCTTGCAGAGGATAAGCTCCACCCCGCTGACCCCCTCTTCCGGGTGGATATCGACCGGCATGCCGCGGCCGTCGTCGATCACTTCGAGGGACTGGTCTTCATGCAGGATCACCTCCAGATTGCGGGCGTGACCTGCCAGCGCTTCATCGACGCTGTTGTCGATGACCTCCTGGCCGAGGTGATTGGGCCGGGTGGTGTCGGTATACATGCCGGGGCGGCGACGCACCGGCTCAAGGCCATTGAGGACCTCAATGGCATCCGCATTGTATTGAGTAGACATGGAGGGCCTTGCGAATTGACGTTTGGAGGGAATCTTAACTGCTAGGCGGGGGTAGAACAAACTCCCCGCATCGAAAGCTTGATCTGGAGAAGAACAAGCAGGGCGAGACCGCCCTTATTGACTCAAACCTGACTATAACCCGAGGAAACGGATGATCTGGGCGGGGTAACGCTCGAACGCCATAAAGGCGTGGTTGCCGCCGCACTCCAGCGAGAGGCGGGCAAAGCGGTATTCATCCAGTGCCTTGCGGTAGTCGAGCACCTCATCCCCCTGCTGTTGCAGCACCCAGAGGCGATCGGGGGCTGTCACAGGTACCGCCAGCGCCCGCAGCTCGTCCATATGTTCAGGCAGCAGTACATACTGCTCACCGGTATAGGGATTGGTCTGGGGGCCGAGGTAATCACAGAGCAGCTCGTGCGGGCGCACCGCCGGATTGATCAGCGCCGCGCGGCAGCCGTACTGCTCGCTCACCCGGGTCGCCATAAAGCCGCCGAGGGAGCTGCCCACAGCGCCAAGCTTGAACTCGCTGCCATAGCGGCTCTGCAAATTGGCGATGGTCTGTTCGATGGCCGCCCAGGCCGCCGCTGGCGTATTGGGCTGGGCCGGAATGATCACCTCGATGTCGGGCCGGTTGGCGGCCACCCAGGCAGCCATCTGCTGCGCCTTGGCGGAGCCCGGTGAGGAGTTGAAACCGTGCAGATAAAGGAGAACCGACTTCATGGAATGCTCTCCTCAATAACCGGTGGCGTTGGGGTCGGGCACAAACTGCCCCACCGGCAGGCGCCACACCTCGCTGGCCACCCGCCCATCCGGATAGAGGGTCAGATAGCGCCAGCCCGGGCCGGATTCATCCAGCGCGAAGCCGTCGGATAGCGGTTTGAACTGAATGCAAGTCGATGGGCTGGCAATCAGCCGCACCCCGCGGTGCACCTCGTCAAACTCCTGATGAACGTGGCCGAACAGGATGGTCTTCTGCTGCGGATGACGGGCCAGTACGGCAAACAGGTCATCGGCATTCTTGAGATTGTGCTGATCCAGCCAGGCACAGCCCACCGGTACCGCCTGATGGTGCAGGGTGATAAGGGCGTGGCGATCAGGATATTGACGCAGGGCACGGTCGAGGGCGGCCAGCTGGTGATCGCCAATCATGCCGTGAGGTTTGCCGCGCACCTGGGTGTCGAGCAGGATCACCTGCCAGTGGTCGCCCACCAGCTGTTTGGATTCGCTGATCCCGGCGGCATGGAGATATTCGGTCATCAGCGGGCTGTCATCGTGATTGCCCGGCAGCCAGTAGATGGGGCGGCCAAGGGGCGCCATCATGGAGGCGAAACGCTGATAGGATTCCGGACTGTGATCCTGCGACAGATCGCCGGTCGCCAGAATCACCTCGTAGGGGTGTTCATTGGCCTGCACCTGTTCCAGCACGGCGGCCAGACTCTCTGCGGTGCGCACAGCCAACAGCCGCCCTTCGGCACTCGCGAAGAGGTGGGTGTCGGTAATTTGCAACAGGCGCACACTGCCGTCCTGCGCCTGGGGGAGCTCTGTTTCCAAAATCACGCTTCTTTATATTTGTTCAACTGGAGATATTGATCGGGCTGGTACCATGTCTGAGACAAAATTTTAGCCATTCGGCCAGAAACAGATTTACCTGCTCCTTTTCGTCCCGCTGGTGCATCTTTTTATTGGGATAATCATAACGTGGTTGCAAACGGGAAATCTGTTGCGCTGCACACACTTCCGCCATCCGCACATCATGATACAAACGAATCTCTATCTGAGCTTGTAAATATTCGGGCAATTCGGGGTTGTGCTGGCTCAGGATCACCTGATTGGTGAAGCGACTCTCGCCAATGATGGTGAGCTGGAACTGCAGATCGTTGCCGACCCGATAGCGGCGCTCGGCGCCGACTTCCCCATCAGGCGGCAGCAGTTTCATCAATGCCATGTAGTTGACCTCGCAGGTACGCTGCAAGGACATCAGATCAGGCACATAGCGCCTGCTCTGTTGCAGGGTCAGCGCCACCTCAGCGATCCGCCAGCCAGCGGGCACGCAGCTCGCCATGGTTGAGGGCCAGCCACTGCAGGGCGATGACCGAGGCCGCATTGTCGATGCGCCCCTCTTTGAGCCAGGCGTAGGCCTGTTCGCGGCTCACCACGTGCACCCGGATATCCTCGCCCTCATCCGCCAGACCGTGCAGCCCCTCGGCCTTGCTGGCATCCACCTCGCCCACAAAGACCTCGATCCGCTCGGTGCTGCCGCCCGGGCTCACCAGATAACTGATGGCATGCTCGCAGCGGGCCACCTCGATCCCGGCCTCTTCCACCGCTTCACGGCGCACCACCGCCTCGGCGGTCTCACCTTCGTCGATGATGCCGGCCACCAGCTCCAGCAGCCAGGGGGTCGGGCTGGTCTCCAAGGCGCCGATACGGAACTGCTCCACCAGCACGATCTGGTCGCGTACCGGATCATAGGGCAGCAGCGCGGCAGCATGGCCCCGCTCGAACAGCTCGCGCACGATGGGCTGATTCCAGCCGCCAGCAAATAACCGATGCTGCAAACGATAGACATTCACCTTGAAGAAGCCGTTATATCTAGCTGATTTTTCAATGATTTTCACATCATTGGCGGCGTAATGCCGATCTTGCGGCAAGGGTTGCTGCGACATCCGGGGCTCCCGTCAGCTTGACTTGTATCAGTTTGACCATAAAATCCGAGGAACATGAATGAACGTTCATTCACTCGGCGTGCCATGGTAATGAGGGGTGGATTTTAGCAGCCACAGACCATTTGGCTAGGCGCGCGGGGAGAAAACTGCGTCCGGTTCTTGACGTTCCCGTCACCGGACCTGAGACTCTTAGCATTAAATTTTGCTTATAGTAGAGTGATTAAGCTGCAATCAAGCTTGGTCGATGACAATATTTGCCTCTCCAGCAACCAGTTTGGGTTACTACATAAGGTTAAAACGATCTATGAAAAGAACACTTTTGTCAGTCATGGTGTTGCTGGGCGTCAGTGCCGGTGCCCATGCCGAAAACCTGCTCGACATCTACCAGCAAGCCCAGATCAAAGACCCGCAGTTGCTGCAGTCCAAAGCCGTTCGCGACCAGGCCTTCGAGAAGATCAACGAATCCCGTGCCCCTCTGCTGCCCCAGATCGATCTGGGTGCCGGGCTCAATTATCTGCAAAACAAGAACGATACCCAGAGCAATACCAACGCCAAGGGCGAGGTGACGCTGTCGCAATCCCTCTATCGTCGCAGTAACTGGGTCAATCTGGATATCAGCGAGAAGCAGGCCACCCAGTCAGATGTCGCCTACAACCTCGAGATCCAGAACCTGATGGTACGCACCGCCAAAGCCTACTTTGATGTGCTCAAGGCGATGGATACCCTGGAGTTCGTTCGTGCCAACAAGGTTGCGGTAGAGCGTCAGCTGGAGCAAACCCAGCAGCGTTTCGAAGTGGGCCTGACCGCCATCACCGACGTCCATGAAGCCGAAGCCTCCCGCGACCAGGCGCTGGCTGACGAGATCAATGCAGAGAACTCGCTGGACAACAGCTACGAGACCCTGCGCGAGCTGACCGGTATCGATCACCGCAATCTGGACGTGCTGAACACCGATCGTTTCAGCCCGCAGAAGACCGCCTTCGGCTCCGACAAGTGGCTGGAGCTGGCGCTGGACAAGAACCTGCAACTGCACAGTGCCCGCATCAGCAAGGACATTGCCAAGGAGCAGATCGATCTGGCCAAGACCGGCCATGAGCCGACTCTGGATCTGGGTGCCGGACTGCAAACCAGCAATACCGATTACAAGCTGGATAGTATTCAGAGCGGCGGCAATGACAATCAGGCCAATATCGGTCTGACCTTCAAGCTGCCCATCTACAGCGGTGGCGCCACCAGCTCCAAGGTGAAGCAGGCTCAATACAACTACGTAGCGGCCAGTGAACTGCTGGAGAAGAACTTCCGCTCGGTGCAGAGCACAGTGCGCTCCTCCTACAACAACGTGAACGCCAGCATCGGCTCGGTACGTGCTTACAGCCAGTCTGTGGTCTCCGCCGACAGCGCCCTGAAGGCGACCGAAGCCGGTTACGAAGTGGGTACCCGTACCATCGTCGACGTGCTGGACTCCACTCGCAAGCTGTACGAGGCCAAGCAGAAGCTCTCCGAAGCCCGTTACAACTACATTCTCAATATCCTGAGCCTGAAACAGGCTGCCGGTATTCTGGAAGCGCAGGATCTGGTGGAAGTGAACCAGGGCCTGATGCCCGCCACGGCAAAAGCCAAAGGCTGATAGCCGCTATCGGACATGAAAAAGGCGACCGCAAGGTCGCCTTTTTGTTATCCGTATTTCGGTCGGATTGCAGCCGCCGATAGTGAGCCCCGCCAGATTGCGGGGCCAGCAGCGCGTTAGCCGCGCTCGCGGATCGTCTTGATGATGTCGGTGGTGGAGCAGCCATCCTCGAAGTTGAGAACGCGCACCTCGCCACCATTGGCGGTCACCTCGGCGTAACCGGCGATATCTTCCGGCTTGTAGTCACCGCCCTTGACCAGCAGATCCGGCAGGATCTCGGCGATCAGGCGCTGCGGGGTATCTTCACCAAATGGCACAACCCAATCCACCGCGCCCAGCGCAGCCAGCACCGCCATGCGGCGCTCGGTCGGGTTGACCGGACGACCCGGCCCTTTCAGGCGGCGAACCGACTCGTCGGTGTTGACCGCCACGATCAGGCGATCCCCCAGCTTGCCAGCGTTGGCCAGATAGGAGACGTGACCGGCGTGCAGGATGTCGAAGCAACCGTTGGTCATCACTACCTTCTCGCCGCGCAGACGAGCGGCACGAACCGCCACTTTCAGTTGGGCTTCGGACATCACGCCGAAGCCGGTCTCCTGCTCGGTATAGAGGGCGTTGGCCAGCTCGACCGGGCTAACGGTAGAGGTACCCAGCTTACCGACCACAATACCGGCAGCGGTATTGGCCAGCGCACAGGCTTCGTCCAGGCTCTTGCCTGCCGCCAGTGAGGTAGCCAGAGTGGAGATGACGGTATCACCGGCACCGGTCACATCATAAACCTCGTGGGCCTGAGCTGGCAGATGCAGCTCTGGCTGACCTTCGCGGATCAGGGTCATGCCGTTCTCGGAACGGGTGACCAGCAGGGCATCCAGCTCGAAACGCTTGACCAGATCCAGCCCCTTGGCGACCAGCTCCTCTTCGCTCTTCACCTTGCCCACCACGGCCTCGAATTCGGACATGTTGGGGGTCAGCAGGGTGGCACCGCGATACTTCTCGAAGTCGGTCCCCTTGGGGTCGACCAGCACCGGAATACCGGCGGCTCGGGCGCGCTGGATCATGCCGGGCACGTCGTTGAGAGCGCCCTTGCCGTAGTCGGAGAGGATCATCACGTCACTGTTTGGCAGTGCCTGCTCGACCTTGCTCATCAGCAGGGTGGCATCGACGGAGTGGAAGGGCTCTTCAAAGTCCAGACGCAGCAGCTGCTGGTTGCGGGACAGCACGCGCAGCTTGGTGATGGTCGGGAAGTCGGCCAGACGAACGAAGTCACAGGCCACCTTGACGCCAGCCATCTGGCCAGCCAGCGCATCGGCCGCTTCATCCTGACCGGTCAGGCCAAGCAGCACGGCATGAGCGCCAAGGGCGGCGGAGTTGAGGGCAACGTTGGCGGCACCGCCCGGACGCTCCTCAATGTGTTCAACCTTGACCACGGGCACCGGTGCCTCGGGCGAGATCCGGCCGGTGGGGCCATGCCAATAACGGTCCAACATGACATCGCCAACGACCAGAACGCGGGCTTTTTCAAACTCGGGCAGGGTGATCTTCATCTGTATCGACTCTCAAAACCTGAAAAATCAGTCGCCGATTTTATCACACTCTTTTATTTGAGGGAGAAAAAGCAAACCCGTGGTTGCCATTAAGAACGCGGCAGGAAACCCATAGTTACCCTTCGCGCCACACGGACAAGATGCAAACAGCCCCTCTGACCAGCAGATAGCCATTCGCCCCCGCCACCCCTTTTCGGCTAGAATCCCCCGATTGTTTTCGCAAGCAAAGAGATTCTCCATGGCCCATGACAACGCTCCCCGCCTCGAGCCCCGCCTGTTTCATCCCCGTTACTGGGCCAGCTGGTTTGGCCTCGGCCTGCTCTGGCTGCTGACTCTGCTGCCGTGGCGCAGCCAGATGTGGCTGGGTCGCCAGCTTGGTCATCTCGCCGCCAAAGTGCTCAAATCACGGGTGAAGATTGCCCGTCGTAATCTGGAGCTGGCGCTGCCGGAGTTGACTCTGGCCGAGCGCGAGAAGCTGCTCAAGCAAAACTTCGAGAGCGTGGGCTGCGCCGTGTTCGAGGTGGGTATCGCCTGGTTCTGGCCGGACTGGCGGATGCGCAACCTGATGAAGGTGGAAGGGGAAGAGCATGTCATTGCCGCCATGGAAAAAGGTCAGGGCATGCTGCTGCTCTCCTGCCACTTCCTGACGCTGGAACTCAACGCCCGCTGTTTCGGGCTGGTCCGCCCCGGGGTCGGGGTTTATCGCCCCAACACCAACCCGGTGCTGGAGTATGCCCAGTATCACGGTCGCTGCGCCTCCAACAAATATCTGGTAGACCGGATGGATGTGAAGGGGATGATCAAGGCGCTGCGCAACGGTGACGCCCTCTGGTACGCGCCGGATCACGACTATGGTTCCCATGCCAGCGTGTTCGTGCCCTACTTCGCGGTGGAGCAGGCGGCCACCATCACCGGCACCGCCACTCTGGCGCGGGTGAAGAACACCGTCACCCTGCCCTGCTACAACATCCGCACCAGTGAGGGTTACACCCTCCATATCGGGGCGCCCCTCGCCGACTACCCGAGCGGGGATGACATGGTCGATGCGGCTCGCGCCAACCGCGAGATTGAAGCTGCCGTGCGCAAGGCACCTGAGCAATACATGTGGCTCCATCGCCGCTTCAAGACCCGCCCCTCCCCCGAGGATGCCGGCTTCTACTAAACCGCAGCCCCCGACAGGGGATAGCTCGTAAAAACCGACAAACCGCCTGCTGGCGGTTTGTTTTTATCTGCAATCTGGCCTGCGCGGAAAACAAGCGCCCCGAACACTGCCGCTCGATAGCATCCTGCATGTTGGCGCCCATTCCCATCAATCAGCCGCAAAAGAGCCCTCATCACCAACCGTAAAAACTGAAAGCGGGTTACAAATTTATTGATTCATTGATAATCAATGGAGTGTTGCGATAGATCCATCGTCAATACCCGCTGATGAGTAATTGAGTGATTTGTCCCATTCGAATACAAAAACTAAATTTGTGATGTCAATCACCTTTTCGCGAAGGAGCGGCAAAGCTGAACTGGTGATCTAAATCACAAAAAATGGTCATTCAAAACAGAAAAGATCGAAATGTAGTCGAATTACAGCTCTCGAACGTGATCAGGATCACTGGTTTGGGAGGGGGTATCGCTGGGTATCTGAGAGCTGGATCACAAGACACCCCGTTTTCAGCCTAATTTGATATCAAGCTGGTAGATTGAAGTTGCTTAGACGACCGGGATGGAGGTTCGGCAAAACCGGCCATCCCGACTACCACTTTTAATCAAACAGGCTTAAAACGGGGTCCCGACATGTTATCACCGGATACCAAAGTCAAGATACAGAATTTTGGACGCTTCCTGTCCAATATGGTCATGCCCAACATAGGCGCCTTTATCGCCTGGGGCTTTATTACCGCCCTCTTCATCCCCACCGGCTGGCTGCCCAATGAAACCTTGGCCAAGCTGGTCGGCCCCATGATCACCTACCTGCTGCCGCTGCTGATTGGCTACACCGGCGGCAAACTGATGGGCGGTGAGCGCGGCGGCGTGGTCGGTGCCATCACCACCATGGGTGTCATCGTGGGAACCGATATCCCCATGTTCATGGGTGCCATGATGGTCGGCCCGCTCGGTGGCTGGGCCATCAAGCGCTTCGACAAGGCGATGGACGGTCGCGTCAAGAGCGGCTTCGAGATGCTGGTCAACAACTTCTCCGCTGGCCTTATCGGCATGCTGCTGGCCATCCTCGCCTTCTTCGTGATTGGCCCCTTCGTCAAGGTGCTCTCCGGCCTGCTGGCCGGTGGCGTCGGCTTCCTGGTGGAAAACCACATGCTGCCGCTCACCTCCATCTTCGTCGAACCGGCCAAGATCCTGTTCCTCAACAACGCCATCAACCACGGCATCTTCTCGCCGCTGGGGATTCAGCAGGCGACCGAGCACGGCAGCTCCATCTTCTTCCTGATTGAAGCGAACCCGGGCCCGGGCATGGGTGTGCTGCTGGCCTACATGGTGTTCGGTCGTGGTGCGGCCAAGCAGTCCGCGGCTGGCGCCTCCATCATTCACTTCTTCGGCGGCATCCACGAGATCTACTTCCCGTACGTGCTGATGAATCCGCGCCTCATTCTGGCGGTGATCGCCGGTGGCATGACCGGGGTCTTTACCCTGACCCTGTTCAACGCTGGTCTGGTCTCCCCCGCGTCGCCGGGCTCCATCTTCGCCGTGCTGTTGATGACGCCGAAAGCTTCCCTGATCGGGGTCGCCCTCTCCATCATCAGCGCCACTCTGGTCTCCTTCCTGGTCGCCGCCGTATTCGTTCGCGCCCAGCAGCCGGAAGCGGACGAGGCCGATGCCCTCGGTGAAGCCACTCGCAAGATGAAAGCCATGAAGGGAGGCAAACCCGAAACCGCATCGGCCAAGAAGCCGGGCGGCGAACTGATGGCGGTACGCAATATCGTGGTCGCCTGCGATGCGGGCATGGGCTCCAGCGCCATGGGCGCCGGCATGCTGCGCAAGCGGGTGCAGGCCGCAGGGCTCGATATCAGCGTCACCAACCGCGCCATCGATCAGCTCGATGATCAGGTGGACTGGGTCATCACTCACAAGGATCTAACCGAGCGGGCCCGTCGCCATGCGCCGAACGCTCACCATATCTCGCTCACCAACTTCCTCGACAACGGCCTCTATCAGGAGCTGGTACAGAGCCTGAGCAGCGCCGCCAACGATGATGTAGCCAACCCGCAACTGTTGGTGGCCGCCAACGACGACAGCTACGAACCGCAAGCGGCCGAGGTCTTTACCCTGAGCCGTCATGACGTGCATCTGGGACTGAAAGCGGACAACAAGGAGGCCGCCATCCTGACCGCAGGCCGACTGCTGGCCGAGCGCGGCTACGTGGCGCCCGACTACGTCAACGCCATGCTGGAGCGGGAACAGCTGGTCTCCACCTACCTCGGCGAGTCCATCGCCGTGCCGCACGGCACCATCGCCGCCAAGGAGTTTGTGAAGCGTACCGGCATCGTCATCTGCCAGTACCCGGCCGGGGTCGCCTTTGGCGAGGCTGCCGATGAGGTAGCACGGCTGGTGATCGGTATCGCCGCCCGCAACGACGAACACATGCAGGTGATAACCCGCCTGACCAATGCACTGGATGAACCCGGTCTCATCGACCGGCTGGCCAGCACCACGGATCCCCAGGCCTTCCTGGATCTGCTGGGTGCCGAACAGGCTGCGTAATCATCTTTCATCGTCTTTGGTTCAAGAGGTTAATATCATGAAAACATTGCATTTTGGTGCTGGTAACATCGGTCGCGGTTTTATCGGCAAAGTGCTGGCGGATGCCAGCCATCAGGTCACCTTCGCCGACGTCAACGACACCCTGATCGACCAGCTCAACCACCGTCAGGAGTACAAGGTCCATGTGGTGGGTGCGGATCAGAAGCTGGACGTGGTGCGCAACGTGGCGGCGGTCAGTTCCGCCGGTCACGAGGTGATCGCCCGTATCATCACCGCCGATCTGGTCACCACGGCAGTGGGCCCCAACATTCTGGACAAGATTGCCAGCACTCTGGCCAAGGGGCTGCAAGCCCGCTTCGATGCCGGCAACTTGACTCCGCTCAACGTCATCGCCTGTGAAAACATGGTGCGCGGCACCAGCCACCTCAAGCGGGAGGTACTCAAGTACCTGCCGGTCGCGTATCATGCCACGCTCGAATCCTATATCGGCTTCGTCGACTCGGCGGTGGATCGCATCGTGCCGCCCGCCGCGGCTGCCAACGATGATCCGCTGGAAGTGACGGTCGAGAGCTTCAGCGAGTGGATCGTCGACCAGACCCAGTTCAAGGGAGAGCTGCCACAGGTGGCGGGCATGGAACCCACCGACAACCTGATGGCCTTCGTCGAGCGCAAGCTGTTCACCCTCAACACCGGCCACATCGTCACCGCCTATCTCGGCAAACTGCGGGGCTACCGCACAGTGCGCGAGGCGATCGAAGATCCGGTGATCCGCAGCAAGGTGCGCCGCGCCATGGAGGAGAGCGGTGCCGTACTGGTGAAACGCTACGGCTTCGACCCGCGTCTGCACGCCGCCTACATCGAGAAGATCCTGGCCCGCTTCGCCAACCCCTATCTGGTGGACGAGATTGACCGGGTCGGTCGTCAGCCGCTGCGCAAGCTGGCGGCGGGAGATCGACTGGTGAAGCCGCTGCTGGGCACCCTGGAGTACGGCCTGCCCAACGAGCAGTTGCAGGAGGGGATCGCCGCGGCGCTCCACTATCGCAATGCCGATGACCCGCAGGCGGTGGAGCTGCAAGCCCTGCTGGCGGAGCTTGGCCCGGCCAAAGCGCTGGCCCGCGTCACCGGACTGGATGAAGAGAGCGAAGTGGTTCGCGCCATCGTCGCCCGTTACGAAACCCTGTAATAACCCTGCTTGCGGCGCATTCAGCCACCACTGATAGCGCGCCAAGCGCTTGAATGGCAAGGGAATGTGCCCCATATGATAAAAACCGGGAGAGAGGCCCACTCTCTCCCTGTCAGCTGGACCCAATGCACCTATGACCACACACCAGGAAGATGAAGTACTGGAACGACTGAATGAGCAGGATGGCCCCCGCGGCTTCTTTCTCGAAGTCGTGACCATCCTGGAAGAGGCGGTCGACTCCCTGATGCGACGCGCGTTCCGTCAGGAGGAGTATGCCGTCAAATACGCCATCGAACCCCTGCTCAACCAGAGCGGCCCCCTCGGCCAGCTGGAGGTGCGCCTCAAGCTCATCTTCGCCCTCGGCCTCATCTCACTCGAGCGCTATCAGGATATCGAAGCCTATATCAAGATCCGCGACTTTCTGGTGCGCGACCCCAAGGATTACCGCTTCAGCGACAAGCCGATCCGCGATCTGCTCGACCGCCTGCACGGGGTCAATCAGGGCGGCATGATGAAGCTGGAGCCCCCCGCCAGCGAAGAGGATTGGGCCTTCTACCAGATGCAGCTCAACCGGCTCGATCAGATGGTGCGCTCTGCACTGGTACTGGCGCTGGCCGACTGTGTCGGCGAGCTCCACAAGGAGAGCCCCATCTAATCCGGCCCCGAGGCCACCCCATCACCACGGTTGGCGTCTGGCTGGCGCCCTGCACACCACAGCCAGCCACCATGACGCCGACTGTCGCACATCTCCCCATCCCGGCCATGATGCACGCTCCTTCAGGTGTCAATCTGACCAACTTAGCCACTACACTAGCTCCATACTCACTGCCTGAATCGAGGTCTGCATGATTGCCCTCTCTCTGGCCGGGATCGCCCTGGTCTCCGTGCTGGCCCAATGGCTTGCCTGGTCGCTGCGGGTACCCGCCATCCTGTTTCTGCTGCTCACCGGCCTGACTCTGGGCCCGGTCAGCGGCCTGCTCGACCCCGATGCCCTGCTCGGGGATCTGCTGTTCCCGCTGGTCTCCCTGTCGGTGGCCATCATCCTGTTCGAGGGGGCGCTGACCCTCCATCTGGCCGAGCTCAAGGGGATCGGCAAGGTGGTGCGCAATCTCTGCTCCACCGGCATGCTGGTCAGTTTCGCCGTCATCGGCAGCGCCGGTTACTTCCTGCTGGGGCTGGACTGGCGGGTCGCCACCATGCTCGGCGCTGTGCTGGTGGTAACGGGCCCGACGGTGATCGCCCCCATGCTCAACGTGATCCGCCCCACCCGGGAGGTAGACCGCATCCTGCGCTGGGAGGGGATCGTCATCGACCCCATCGGCGCCCTGTTTGCGGTGCTGGTGTTCGAGGCGGTACGCCTCGGCAGTCAGGGGGATCTCATCAGCCATACCCTGCTGGCACTGGGCAAGACAGTGCTGGTCGGTTCCCTGATCGGGGTGGCGGCAGGCTGGCTCACCACCCTGCTCATTCGCAAGGACTGGCTACCGGTCAGCCTGCACAAATTCGGCGTGCTGGCGCTGGTGCTGGTCACCTTCAGCCTTTCCAACTGGCTGAGCCACGAGTCCGGCCTGCTGGCGGTGACCGTGTTCGGCATCTGGCTCGCCAATCAGGAGGGGCTGGATCTGGAAGAGGTGCTGGCGTTCAAGGAAGATCTCGCGGTCATCCTTATATCCAGCCTGTTTATCCTGCTGGCGGCCCGCCTCGATCTGGCACAGCTCTGGCAGCTCGGCCCCATGGTGCTGGCGCTGCTGTGCGTGGTGCAGTTTGTGGCGCGCCCGCTCTGTATTCTGGTCTCGACCTGGGGCTCGGATCTCTCCTGGCGAGCTCGCGCCCTGCTGAGCTGGATCGCCCCGCGTGGCATAGTCGCAGCGGCAGTCAGTGCCTCGTTTGCCATCAGCCTGCATCAGGCCGAGATCCCCGATGCCGACAAGCTGGTGCCGCTGGTATTTGCGGTGATCATCTCCACCGTGGTGTTGCAGAGCCTCACCTCGGCACCGCTGGCCAGCCTGCTCAAGATGCGCCAGAGCGCCCCCAATACCTGGCTCATCATAGGGGCCAACTCGGTGGCGCGGGCCATCGGCCGGGCGCTGGTGGATCAGGGGGTGCCGGTACAGCTCTGCGATCCCGCCTGGGAGTTCTGCAAACAGGCGCGGATGAGCAACCTCCCCTGCTACTTCGGCAACCCCCAGTCGGAACATGCCGAGCTGCACCTGCCGCTCACCAGCATCAGTACCGTGCTGGCGCTCTCCCCCAACCGCCACAACAACGCCCTCGGGGTACTGCACTTTGCCCACCTCTACGGCGAGGAGCAGGTCTACTCCCTGCGCTCCAGCGAGCAGCACGGCAAGGCCAACCGGGAGAGCGCCACCTTTCGCGCTCGCCAGAACCTGTTCGGCCCCGACATCAACTATGCCCGGCTGAGCGGCCTGCTGAGCCGGGGTGGCCAGATCAAGGCGACCCGCCTGAGCGAGGCGTTCGACTGGGCCCAGTATCAGACCGCCAATCCCGGCGCCATCCCGCTCTTCATCATGGATGGCAAGGGCAAGCCCCAGATCGTTACCGGCCCCGTCACCCCGCAGGCGGGTGAGCTGCTGATCGCCCTGCAGCCGCCCAGAGAGCAGGGCGCCGAATGAACGAAGCCAACAACAATCCGCTGATCGCCCCTCTACTGGTGCTGCTGCAACAGGCGGCGGGCAGCTACAAGGTGCATGAACTGATGGCGGCTCTGCGCCAGCAGGGGGCGATCCCCCGGCTGGCTGACGATGAGCAACTGCAGCTGTTTCGGGTCAACTTCCTGATCATGAACGCCCTCTACCAGTTGCAGGCCGAGCTTTATGAAGAGGGATGGTGGCTGGTGATCAGCACCCTGGATATCCGGCTCGAACCGCTGGCCGAGAACCTACAAACCAACCACGGCTTTGCCCTTGGCGAAAATCTGCGTAGCTACTATCTAGACTGGCAGGTGTTCTGGCAGACCGACCGTGCCGAAGTTGAAACCCTGCTCAACCGCTTCTGGCGCGCTTATGACGGTGAGGGGCACAAAGCCGAGGCGCTGGCCCTGTTCGAGTTGAATGAGGGGGCGAGTCAGGAGGCGATCCGCCGCCGCTGGCGGGAGCTGGCATTGCAGCACCATCCGGATCGGGGCGGCAATGCCGAGACCTTTGTCCGCATCCGCTGGGCATGGGAGGTCCTGCGGGGATGATCCCGTTGCCGCATATAAAGGGCAGGCATAGACTGGAGCTGGATATTCCCCACAGGAGAGCATCATGACAGTCAGTGAACTTCGTAAGCTCTATCAGCAACAGATCCTGCAAGAGGCCGAAATACTCCACGACGTGGCTATTCCCGGCTGGCTCATCGAGTTCAGAGGCAAGGATGGCGCCCTCTACGAGCTGACCGACACCCTCGGCTGCCCGGTCAGTTTCGGCACCGTCGAGCAGGCCCGCGAACATCTGCATCAGGTGGCCGACTGCCCGGTTCAGGTGGAGCACCTCTACCGCTTCTTCGAACGCTAGCGCCACCCACCACACACTAAAAAGGCTCCCGAGGGAGCCTTTTTGTTATTCCGGTTGCTTTCTATTCCGGTTGCTTTCTATTCCGGTTGCAGCGGTTCCGCCACCTTGCCCTCCAGCTTTCTGACCGGCTTTTGCAGGATCAGGTTGGCCGGATAGGTGACCAGATCGCCGTTGTCATCACGCACCCGCACATAGAAGAGACCGATCTCGGTGATGACGCCGGTGACCGAATCATCCTTGTCGAGGATGCGGATCCGGTCGCCAATCTTGTAGGGGAAGGCGAAGAAGATGGTGATGCTGGCGGTGATGTTGGAGAGGATCGACCACTGGGCGACCATGGCGACCCCCAATACCGCAAAGAAGGAGGACGCGAGCACCACCAGTCGGGAGAAGTCGAGCCCCCATACCCCGGCCAGCACCAGCAGGGTGGCGCAGCCGAGCAGGAAGTGGAACACATGGGCCACGTAGAGCACCCGGTTCTCGCTCACCTGCCTGCTCTGACCGAGCGCCAGCAGGCTCTTGTGAATAAGCCGCCGGATCAGGGTATGACCCAGCAACAGCAGCAGGGTCAGGCCAATTGATTGCCACATGGGTTATGCCTCCTTACCACCAGCGCCGATGTTTGAGCCAGATAGCCAGCCCGCTGGCCAGCGCCACCAGCGAACCACAAAAGACCCAGAAGGCGGTCGGATTCTCGGCCCCGGGGATACCGCCGAGGTTGATGCCAAACAGACCGGTCAGGAAGCTGGCAGGCAAAAAGAGCAGCGCCATCACCGACATCTGGTAGGCGCGGCGGTTGGTCGCCTCTGCCATCAGATTGTTGATCTCGTCTGCCAGCACAGCGGTGCGCGCCACCCCGGCATCGAGGTCATCGAGCCAGCGCCGCAGCCGATCAGCGATATCGAGCAGACGACGGCGATCATCCTCATCCAGCCAGCTGATCTTCTCGTTGGCCAGCCGCGCCACCAGATCCCGCTGCGGCGAGAGGTAGCGGCGGATCATGATGAGCTGCTTGCGGATCAGCGCCAAGCGGCCATTGGCGGGCATGTCGCGCATCAGCACCATCTCCTCCAGATCGAGGATCTTGTCGTGCAACTCTTCAACAAACTCCCCCGCCCGATCGGTCAGGGCATCACAGATCTCCACCAGCCAGTCGGCCGGGGTATCGGCGCCGCCACCCAGCTTGAGCTGGTTGAAGACATCCTGTTCGGAGAGCAGCGGACGACGACGGCTGCTGATGATGAGATCCGGGGTGATGAAGATGCGCAGCGCCACCATCTCTTCGGGCCTGTGATCCTTGTTGTGGTTGATGCCGCGCAGGATCAGCAGCACCGTCTCCCCCATCCGAACCAGCTTGGGACGATTGCTCTGGCCGAGCAGCGACTCCCTGGCCGCCTCGCTGAGCAAGGGGGTCTGCAACAGCCAGCGCGCCGAATCGGGATTGCCGTAATCCAGATGCAGCCAGCCGGGATGCGCCGCCGGGACTTCGCTTCCCGCCGTCAGCGGCGCCATGCCACCCTTGCCATCCAGAGTCAGGGCATAAATCACTTCACCGGGCACCCGATCCATCTCGTCTCCTTCTCGTTTCATATGCTGGCCCCAGCTTACACCAAAGGCGGGGCCGACTCAGCCCCGCGCCGGGAAGGGAGGCTTGTGTTAACATGCCCGCTCTCGTTTTCCATCCGCTTTAACTACAGGAAACCATGCCATGCCCATCTGGGTTGATGCCGATGCCTGCCCCATTCCGGTCAAGGAGATCCTCTACCGCGCCGCCCACCGCGCCCAGGTCGTCACCACCCTGGTGGCCAATCAGGGGTTACGGGTGCCCCCCTCGCCTTTCATCAAAACCCAGCAGGTGGAGAAGGGATTCGATGTGGCAGATCATGTCATCGCCCAGCAGGTTCAACCCGGCGATCTGGTGATCACCGGCGACATCCCTCTCGCCTCCTGGGTGATCGATGCCGGTGGCGAGGCGCTCAATCCCCGCGGCGAGATCTACACCCGCGAGACCATCAAGGCGCGGCTCGGCATGCGCAACTTTATGGAAGAGCTGCGCTCGGCTGGCGTGCAGACCGGCGGCCCGGCCCCCTTCAATGCTGCCGACAAACAGCGCTTCGCCAACGCCCTCGACAAGTGGCTGGTCAAAGGCAAGCTGTAAAGAGACCCTAAAGGCGCCCAACATGGGCGCTTTTTCGCCGTAACATCCTGATTTTTAAAATAAGAGCTGACCACAACTATCAGGCTGGTAAGATGCGCCGCCATCTTGTCCACGCCGTAATCATCATGACCGCCCAAGGGCACCTGCTCTTCTCCGTTACCTGCACCCTGATCGCCCATAAACTGCAGCTAACTCCGGCACTGGCCGATGCCAGCCTGTGGCAGACCATCCCTGCCGCGCTGTCCAGCGCCCTGTTGCCCGACCTCGACCACCCCAAATCGGTGCTGGGGCAGCGCCTGCCGTGGATCTCGAAACCTCTGTCGCGGCTGTTCGGCCATCGCGGCTTCACCCACAGTCTGCTGGCGGTCGCCGCTGCCGTCTGGGGGCTGAACCAGAGCCTGCCGCCGGACACCCTGCCCATGGGAGTCAAGGATGCACTTATCGTCGGCTACCTCAGCCATCTGCTGGGGGACTGGCTCACCCCGGCAGGCATTCCGCTCTTCTGGCCCATCAAGCGCCGTTACCGCCTGCCGGGCTGGCCGCTGCGCAGCGGCGGCGCCATCGAAACCGGCTTTTGCACCCTCACTCTGCTGGTCGCCGGCTGGTGGTGCGGCTGGCGGCTATGAGCCAGAAACAAAAAAGCCCCTGACAAAGTCAGGGGCCCAAGCAGTAGCGGATGCCACTAGAGGATCAGATCATGATGCCTGCGATAACAGCAGAGAGCAGGCTGACCAGGGTGGAACCGTAGACCAGCTTCAGACCGAAGCGGGAAACCATGTTGCCCTTCTCTTCGTTCAGCGCTTTTACCGCACCGGCGATGATGCCGATGGAGCTGAAGTTGGCGAAAGAGACCATGAAGATGGAGAGGATGCCGACGGTGCGCGGAGAGAGCTCGGCAGCCACCTTGCCCAGATCCATCATCGCCACGAACTCGTTGGTTACCAGCTTGGTCGCCATGATGGAGCCCGCTTGCAGCGCTTCACCACTCGGGATACCCAGGATCCAGGCGATCGGGTAGAAGAGGTAACCCATGACGAACTGGAAGTTCACGCCAAATGCCATCTCGAACAGGTAGTTGATGAGGGCGATCAGGGCGATAAAGCCCACCAGCATGGCACCCACGATCACGGCAACGGTGAAACCGGCCATGATGTACTCGCCCAGCATCTCGAAGAAGTTCTCTTTCTTCGGCGTGTGGTGCTCGTCACCTTCGGCAATGGCCTTGATGTCGGTCACGGAGTTATCCGGCTCGTAGGGGTTAATCAGCGAGAGCACCACGAAGGTACTGAACATGTTGAGCACCAGCGCGGCAACCACGTAGCGCGGCTCGATCAGCTGCATGTAGGCACCGACGATGGACATGGAGACGGTAGACATCGCCGTCGCCGCCAGGGTGTACATCTGCTTCTCGTTCAGGTGCGGCAGGATGTTCTTGAGGGCAATGAAGTTCTCGGACTGACCGACGATCATCGAGCTGATGGCGTTGAAAGACTCCAGCTTGCCCATGCCATTGATCTTGGCCAGCACGGTACCGATACCGCGGATCACCAGCGGCAGCAGGCGGATGTACTGCAGAATACCGATCAGCACGGAGATGAAGACGATGGGCATCAGCACCATCAGGAAGAAGGAGAAGGCCCCTTCGTTGACCAGACCACCGAACACGAAGTCGGTACCCTGTTTGGCAAACTCCATCAGCTTGGTGAAGCCGGCGGCAAAGCCCCCCACCACCGCCAGACCCACTTCGGAGTTCAGCATGAACCAGGCCAGCGCCAGTTCGACCACCAGCAGTTGGCCGATATAACGCAGCTTGATCTGTTTCCAGTTGTGGCGGTTAGCCAGCAGAGAGAGAGCGAGGACCATCACCAGTCCGAGCACAAAGTGAACGTATTCCATACCTGTAGCACCTGAGTAAATTGTAATTTTTGACCGGCGCCATCATAGACATTTGCACATTTAAAAATCAGATAGCCATCACAATCCCGCGCAATATTATGGAGGCAGGATAATACAAACGTTTTTAAATTAATTGTGCAATGAACTGATATTAATCGCGCAACATGGAAAATATAAATTCCTTTAAAAACATCATGCTGAGCAAGGTTTGCGCCGTTTTCATGTTCTTTGAAAATATTTCATCAGCATTTTCGCAACATTTCCTGTGGCGCAGTAACTGCTCGTGAAATATTTTCCAGTCATTATATTAAAATAATGAAAATAGAAAACGTTTATCCGCGATAAATAATTAGATGAGTGTTTGAAAAATAGTCCTTATTGCTATGTCGGTGATCGCCCGCGATCGATTTGGCAACAAATGAACCTTTCATGGCCCCTCGTGACCAGCCGTTCAAAAATCCGCCACATCCGGTGCCACATTCTGGTATGATGCGCGGCCTTAGCGCTCGCGCATCCCCGTTTTCTCCGAAATAGAGTCCTTTTGTGAACAACAGCGAATTTAGCAGCCTCAATCTCTCCCCCGCCCTGCAAGAGAACCTCACCAGCCTGGGTTACCTGCAGATGACCCCGATCCAGGCCCAGAGCCTGCCCCTGGTGCTCGATGGCAAAGACCTGATCGCCAAGGCAAAAACCGGCAGCGGCAAGACCGCCGCCTTCGGCCTCGGCCTGCTGGCCAAGCTCAACGTCAACCGCCTCGAAGTGCAGGCGCTGGTGCTCTGCCCGACCCGCGAACTGGCGGATCAGGTGGCCACCGAGATCCGTCGTCTGGCGCGCGCCCTGCCCAACGTCAAGCTGGTCACCCTGTGCGGCGGCACCCCGACCGCACCGCAGTCCGCCACCCTGAGCTTTGGTGCCCACATCGCCGTCGGCACCCCGGGTCGTATTCTCAAGCATCTGGAGCAAGGCACGCTGGAGCTCTCCGGCCTCAAGACGCTGGTGCTGGATGAAGCGGATCGCATGCTGGACATGGGCTTTGGCGAAGATATCAACCGGGTCATCAGCTATGCCCCCCAGCAGCGCCAGACCCTGCTCTTCTCCGCGACCTATCCGGAAGGGATCGCCCAGATGAGCCGCGGCGTGCAGCGCAATCCGGTCGAGGTGAGCGTGGAGTCCCTGCACGAGGGGAGCGCCATCGAACAGAAGCTCTATGAAGTGCCTGCCGGTCAGCGCCTCGACGCCCTCACCTGGCTGCTGAGTCACTACCAGCCAAGCTCCTGCGTGGTGTTCTGCAACACCAAGCGCGCCTGTAACGACGTGGCCGACCATCTGGCCGCCAAGGGCTTCTCGGCGCTGGCGCTGAATGGCGATCTGGAACAGCGCGAGCGGGATCAGGTGCTGGTGCGCTTTGCCAACAGCAGCGCCACCATTCTGGTGGCCACCGATGTGGCGGCCCGCGGCCTCGACATCAAGGAGCTGGGCGCCGTCATCAACTACGAGCTGACCTACGATCCGGAAGTGCACGTGCACCGCATCGGCCGTACCGGTCGTGCCGGCCAGCAGGGTCTGGCCCTGAGTCTCTATCAGCCGAACGAGGCCCAGCGCGTCAACTTTATCGAAGAGTACCAGCAGGCTCCGATGCCGCTGGGTGATCTCGACAGCATCGGCCGCGACATCAAGCCGATCGCCCCGCAGATGGTGACCCTCTCCATCGATGCAGGCCGCAAGACCAAGGTGCGGGCCGGTGACATTCTGGGCGCCCTGACCGGTGAAGGCGTCATTGCCGGCGCCGATGTGGGCAAGATCCAGATCTCCGAGCAGTACTCCTACGTCGCCGTGAAGCGCAGCGTGGCGAGCGCCGCCCTCAAGCGGTTGCAGGAAGGCAAGATAAAGGGTCGCAGCTACCGCGCCCGCAAACTGGGCTAAGGTTTTTTGCAAGCCGTTAGCCAGACCACAGGCGCCTGACAGGCGCCTGTTTCATATCTCCGATGCCGCCATGCGGCAAGACAGGCACCATGACCCAAGCAATCCAAACCGATGTGAGCTGCCAGAACTGCGAAGCCTGCTGCTGCCGCCTCGAAGTGATGCTCTTTACCGATACCGGCGTGCCGGACCGTTATGTACTGGAACGGGAAGGCGAGATACCGGTCATGCGCCGGCTCGACGATGGCTGGTGCGCCGCCCTCGACCGCAACACCATGATGTGCCGTATCTACGAGGTGCGACCGCTGATCTGCCGTGAATTCGAAATGGGTGAACCCGACTGCGTTGACGAGCGGGACAAGTGGTTTATCAAGCTGGAGTAAAACCCGTCCACGCGGTGAGCGGGGTGGTCAAGCGCTCGCAGGTTCACAGGGAGCGATGTTGAGCTGCTCCCCCAGCCACTGGATGGCCGCTGCCTCCTGCTCGAAGTAACGTACCGCCCGAAAGGGTAATCCCTTGAAGATGTTATCCGCCAGATAGCGCTTGAAGCCCCCCACGAAGACCACCGCCAGAAACTGACAGCCACTCTCGGCACACCAGCCAAACTGGCGACGAAAACGGGCCAGCACCTCGGGCCCGGCCGCTTCAAACTCGGTCGCGACCTCGACAATCCCCCAGGGGCCATCCATCAATCCGGCTAGTTCGTGACGAAAGTGCGCCTCATAGGCCATGGCACCAGCCAGATTGAAGGGGCCACTCGGGCGGCAGATCAGCATCTGGCCCCTGCGCTCCATGTCAAATTGCCCATGTGGCTGCATGACTGCTCCCATTCCGTTACCACCACCATCGCCTGCAAATTGTTACCACAAGGTAATAATTTATAAGGAAAAGTCCAGTAGCAAACAGGCTTTTCCCAAAGCGTGCTCATCCTATCCAGCAAACCGTCGGCACCTCATGTTACCCACATCCCGCACGGAATCGATATCAAGATGTGCGATTGCAGTTAACGAAACGTTACTGCTATTATCCGCGCCGCCACAAACATTCCACCTGCCGAAAGGTTTGGCACCTCAACAAGGATGTGCAATGAAAAACAGGGACTCGAGTCATTACCAACGGATCTGGCGCTGGCACTTCTACGCCGGTCTCTTTGTCGCCCCTTTCCTGATCCTGCTGTCACTGACCGGGATCGTCTATCTGTTCAAACCCCAGCTCGACAACCTGATGTACCCCGAGCTGATGAAGGTCGCCCCCGCCAGCCAGACCCTGAGTGCCGACCAACTGCTGGCCAAGGCGATGATGACCATGCCCGATGCCAGCCTGCGTAAATACCTGCCGCCTGCCGCACCCGACCAGAGCGCCCAGTTCATCGTCAATCAGGGGGATCGCGAGCTGACCCTGTTTATGGACCCCGCCAGCGGCGCCCTGCTCGGCACCATGGACAACAAGTGGAATCTGCAAGCGGTAGCCCGCGCCCTGCACGCCGACCTGCTGCTCGGCACCACCGGAGATCGGCTGATCGAACTGGCTGCAGGCTGGGGGCTGGTACTGCTGCTGAGCGGCCTCTACCTCTGGTGGCCACGCAAGGGGCCCGGGGTGGGCGGCATCCTCTGGCCCAGAGTGAGCCAGCGCGGACGTCTCTGGTGGCGGGATCTGCACGCTGTGGTCGGCTTCTGGGGAGCCGGTTTCCTGCTGCTATTGCTGTTGAGCGGCATGACCTGGACCGGTTTCTGGGGCGATCAGTTCGCCGCGGTCTGGAACCGCTTCCCCGCCGCCATGTGGAATGAGGTGCCCAAATCGGCACCGCTGGCCCGCAGCCTGAATCAGGCCCACGAGCAGACCGTTCCCTGGGCGGTGGAGAACACCCCTATGCCCAGCTCGCAGCCGGTCGATGAGGGGCACGATCACGGTGCCATGAACCACGGCGAGCACGAGGGAATGGTGATGGCCAGCCAGCGGATCCCGCTGCAACAGGTGGTCGAGATCGCCCATGAGCGGAGAGTCCAACCGGGTTACAGCATCACCCCGCCGGTCGGCGCCACCGGCGTCTACACCATCGCCCTGTTTGCCGACGATCCACGCAACGATGCCACCCTGCATATCGATCAATACAGCGGCAAGGTGCTGGCCGATGTGCGCTGGCAGGATTACGGCACGGTTGCCAAGACGGTGGAGAGCGGCGTCATGCTGCACATGGGCAAGCTCTACGGCTGGCCCCATCAGCTCGCCATGCTGCTTATCTGCCTGATGATGCTGGCCAGCGCCATGAGCGGCCTCTGGATCTGGTGGTGCCGCCGTCCGCAGGGGCGTCTCGCCGCGCCGCCGCTGCGCGGTGCCATCGCCCTGCTGATCCTGCTGGGGATCGCCTTCCCGCTGGTGGGCGCCTCCATGGTCGCCATCTGGCTGCTGGATACCCTGATTTTCTCCCGCCGCCCTCTCAGGGTGGCGCGCGCCAGCTAAACCGGCCAAAACCAAAAAGGGCTCCCATCTCGGGAGCCCTTTTTATTGTTCGCCTTGGCGAGCAGCGACCAGCTGTCAGGAGAGCGCCAACCCGATGGAGAGCAGCAGGCTGAACAGAAACGCGCTGATGGCGGTCTTCTTGAGGGAACCGGTCAGCACCTCGCCATCGTAGCTTTCGCGAAGAGTCTTGGCCGCATCGCTGAGAGGCTTCATGGCGGGCAGGAAGATCCACGGCCAGAAACTGGCGGGCTGGATCAGGATAAAGGCGATGGTTGTCAGCAACGCCGCTCCCAACAGTACCCAGTGATAAGCGATGGCGCGGTTGCGGCCAAGGCGCACCGCCAGAGTGATCTTGCCGCTGGCGGCGTCGGTCTCGATATCGCGCACATTGTTGATATTGAGCACGGCGGTGGCCAGCAGGCCACAGGCGGTGGCAGGCAATAGCAGATCCCACTCCAGCGTCTTGGTGAAGAGGTAGTAGGAGCCGAGCACCCCCAGCAGGCCGAAAAAGAGGAACACCGAGATATCGCCAAACCCGCGATAGCCGTAAGGAGTCTTGCCAACCGTGTAGGTCACCGCCGCGACGATGGCCGCGCCACCCAGCACCACAAATGCCAAAATCTGCAGCCACTGGCCGCCGAAGGCACAGCCCAGCAGCAGCAGGCCACTGGCCACCGCCGCCAGCGCAGTCAGCCCCATCGCCACGCACATCTGCTTTTTGGTGATAAGACCGGAGACCACCGCCCGCTGCGGGCCGATCCGCTCGCCGTTGTCGGCGCCGGAGACCGCATCGCCGTAATCGTTGGCCAGATTGGAAAGGATCTGCAGCAGGATGGCGGTCAGCAGGGAGAGCGCCATGATGGTGCCATCGAAGGCACCACGACTGGCAGCCAGCCCCGAGCCCAGCAGGATGGAAGAGCAGGCGAGCGGCAATGTTCGCAAACGCGCCGCCAGCAACCAAACAGAGAAGGTATTTGTCATTTTGTGATGGCCAAACAATCGGATATTGATCGTGTTAAGGGTTATCGAACCGGATTTGGGTATACTTGGCCCCGGAGAGTGAAGCTCCCGCGGGCGATTTACATGGACGAATGGGCAGATAATATATAGGAAATCATCGCCCTTTGGCATAAACCTACGGCATCCAGCTACCGGATCGCTCGTTACTACCCGGCTCAGACAAGAATCCATGTTGGCTCAGACCCATATCAAGCAACAACTGGACGCCCTGCGTCACAGCAACGTCAGCGGCTTCGTACGGTTGCGAGTGGCGATCGAAATCCGCTCCTTTCTGGGCTGGCTCGCGGCGCAAACCCTCTATCCCCGCATCTACTGGCAGGCCCGTGGAGAGGCTCGTCCCGAGTATGTCGCGCTGGGCGCCATCCATGAACTGACCGAGCCGCACGCCATCAAGCAGGTGTGCACTAACACAGCCAACCAGCATCATGACGACAGCCCTCGCTACTATGGCGGACTGGCGTTTGATCCGGCCCAATCCGGCTGGCAAGGGTTTGGCCCCTGCCGTTTCGTGCTGCCCCGCATCGAGCTGGTGCGCCGTGGCGAGTGCGTCAGTCTCTGCCTCAACCTCTGGCTGGATGCAAACAATCTCGAGGCCGAACTGCAGGCGGCCGACGCCGCCCTCGATGCCCTGCGCCCGGAAGCCCCGCTGCCCGCCCTGCAAAAGCAGCCCTGGCAGCGACAGGATTGCCCCGGCCCCGCCCAGTGGCAGACACTGGTGGAGCGCGTCACCGCCCCCGATTTTCAGGCCCACACCCCCAAGGTGGTGCTGTCGCGGGAGAGCGTGCTGACCAGTCCGAACCATGATGCAGACATCAATCCCTGGGCCATGCTCGACCAGTGGGCCCGCCACGCCCAGGACTGCTTCCACTTCGGTTTTCAATTCTCCCCCGAGCAGGCCTTTATCGCCTGTTCTCCCGAGCGGCTCTACCGCCGGGAAGATCGCCACCTCTTTACCGAGGCACTAGCGGGCACCATTCGCCGCTCCGGCGATGAAGAGGTGGATGCCCAACTGGCCGCCGAGCTGCTGGCCGACAGCAAGAACCGGCTGGAGAACCGGCTGGTACATGCCGACATCCTGAGCCGTCTGGCGCCACTGACCCACGATGCCACCCTGACCGAGCCACGCATTCTGAAACTGCGGCTGCTGCAACACCTCAAGTGCGATATTGAGGCCGAACTCAAGCCCGGCGTCTGCGACTGGCACCTGCTCGACGCCCTCCACCCGACTCCCGCTGTGGGCGGCGCTCCGCGTGAGGCGGCGCTCGCCTTTATCCGCGAGTTCGAGCCCTATGATCGGGGCTGGTACGCCGGTGCCTGCGGCATGCTGAGTCGGGAGACGTCCGAGTTCTCGGTCGCCATTCGCAGCGCCCGCATTCAGCCGGGCAGCGTCACCCTGTTTGCCGGTGCCGGCATTGTCGCCGGTTCCGAGCCTGTTGCCGAGTGGGCCGAACTCGACAACAAGATCGCCAATGTGCTCTCCCTGCTGGGATAGTCATTCACCCTTTTCACGCTACGAGAGCCCCTATGCCCACCCGTAAAGAGCCTGCCAGCGAAGAGTTTGCATGCACCACGTTTTCGAGCCAGCACGCCACCTTCAATCACGTCTGGTCCTCCCTCTTGCTGGAGGAGCTCTTTCGCCTCGGGGTGCGCGACATCGCGCTGGCCCCCGGCTCCCGCTCTGCGCCGCTGACCATGGCAGCCGCGGCGCATCACGGCTTTCGTCGTCACCTGCACTTTGACGAGCGCGGTCTCGGCTTTATGGCGCTCGGGCTGGCCAAGGGGAGCAACCGGCCGGTGGCGGTGATCATGACCTCGGGCACTGCGGTAGCCAACCTCTGGCCCGCCGTGGCAGAAGCCCAGCTCACCGGCGTGCCGCTGATTATTCTCTCCGCCGATCGCCCCCACGAGCTTATCGACAACGGCGCCAATCAGGCGATCGACCAGCAGGGGATCTTCGGCCGCTACCCCGTCTATCAGCAGAACCTGCCGAGCCCCACCCCGACTATTACGGCGGCGTTTGTGCTGAGCTCGGTGGATCAGGCGCTGGCCAAACAGGCGCTCACCCCCGGGGTGGTGCACTTCAACTGCATGTACCCCGAGCCCCTCTACCCGGGCGAGCACTATCAGGATTTCTCCGACTATCTGGCCCCCCTCGGTGACTGGCTCAACTCGCAGACACCCTGGAGTCCGTGGCAACAGAGCGAACCGACCTGCCCCCCTCAGGCAGAGTGGGAAAACTTTCGGCAAAAGCGCGGCATCGTGGTAGCCGGTCGCATTGCCGACCCGAAGCAGGCACAGGCCGCCGCCGCGCTGGCGGAGCAACTCGGCTGGCCGCTGCTGGCGGATCTGCAGAGCCAGATCCGCTTCGATAGCCGCAACCTCATCCATATGGATATGGCGCTCAACGACCCTGAATTCGTCGCCGAGCTCGGCCGCGCCGAGGTGCTGCTGCAATTTGGCGCGCGGCTTGTCTCCAAGCGGCTTGGCCAGTTCATCAAGCACCATTCATGGCAGGATTACTGGCTGGTGGATCCGCAACCGGCGCGGCTGGATCCCGACTACCGGCTGCGCAACCGGCTGCTCTGCAGTGCCAGCGCCTTTGCTGCGGCCCATCCGGTCACCACACAAGCCCCTTGGCACACATTGGCCGAGCTGCAACATAACGTCAGCCAGCAGATCGCCGCTGCCTGCGAGCACTTCTCCGAGCTCGGGGTCTGCCATCGCCTCAATTCCCTTATCGAAGGACAGCTGTTTGTCGGCAACAGCATGCCAGCCCGACTGATGGATATGCTCGGCGAAACGGGCAAGGGGCCGAGCCGGGTGATGACCAACCGTGGCGCCTCCGGCATCGATGGCCTGATCGCCACCGCCTACGGGTTTGCCCAATCAATCGAGCAGGACAGTGATGAGCCCACTACCCTGCTGCTTGGGGATCTCAGCGCCCTGCACGATCTCAATAGTTTCGCCCTGCTCAGCAAGGCGAGCCGACCGCTGGTGGTGATCCTGCTCAACAACGATGGCGGCAGCATCTTTCGTATGTTGCCGGTGCCCACCGAAGGGGAGCTGCTGGAGAGCTACTATCGGCTGCCCCACGGCCTCAGCTTTGAACATGCCGCCGCCATGTTTGGCCTCGGCTATCGGGCGCCGACCACCCTGCTCGAGTTCGAGCACGATTACCGCGCCGCCCTCCAACATGGCGTTACCTTGATCGAGATCCGGGTACCGAGCGAGCAGGTGGCCGATGATCTCAAGGCGCTGGGGGCCGCCATCCGTGGCAAATAAAGATGCCAATGTGCCGCTGGTGTTGCTGCACGGTCTGCTGGGGGATGGCGGCGACTGGCAACCGGTGATCGACCGGCTGCCCGCCATCCACTGCATCGCCCTCGATCTGCCGGGTCACGGTCAGCATAGCGCTCTCAACGTCAGCGACTTTGAGCAGAGCCACCAGTGGCTGGTCACCGAGCTGGCCAGCCGCAACATTGAACGCTATCTGCTAGCAGGTTACTCGCTGGGTGGGCGACTGGCCCTCTATCACGCCAGCCGCGAGCCCGCCGGGCTGCGGGGGCTGCTGCTGGAGAACTGCCACCCGGGGCTACCGGCCAGTGAACGGGCCGCCCGCATCCAGCACGATGAACAGTGGGCGCAGCGCTTTGAGCGTGAGCCCCTGGCTGACGTGCTGGCAGACTGGTACCGGCAAGGGGTGTTTGCCGATCTTGACGATGCGGCCCGGGCCCGCCAGATCGCCCGCCGCCTTGGCAACGACGGTCAGGGCATCGCCACCATGCTGCGCGCCACTTCGCTAGGCAAGCAGCCGGATCTCGCCCCCTGGCTCATGGCGAGCCAGGTGCCGGTTACTTATGTGAGTGGCAAGCGGGATCACAAATTCCATCAGCTGGCTTGCCAGCTGGCGAACCAGGATCGCAGAATCAACCACTTGGTGCTGGATGGCGGCCATAATCTGCACGCCCATCAGCCTGATAACTTTGCCCGACTCCTTGCGGAGTGGGTCAACCAACAAGAAGAGACGAGTCATGATTGAAGCAATGACGGAAGCTGAACTGTACGCTCCGGTTGAGTGGCAGGATTGCTCCGCCGGTTACGAGGACATCCTCTATCACAAGTCCAACGATGGTATTGCCAAGATCACCATCAACCGTCCCCAGGTGCGCAACGCCTTCCGTCCCCGCACCGTCAAAGAGATGCTGCAGGCGCTGGCCGATGCCCGTTATGACGATCAGATCGGCACCATCATCCTGACCGGTTTTGGCGAGAAAGCCTTCTGCGCCGGCGGCGACCAGAAGATCCGTGGCGACTACGGTGGATACCGGGATGACGAGGGGACTCACCACCTCAATGTGCTCGACTTCCAGCGCGACATCCGCACCTGTCCGAAACCTGTGGTTGCCATGGTGGCCGGTTACGCGGTCGGTGGCGGCCACGTGCTGCACATGATGTGTGACCTGACCATCGCCGCCGACAACGCCCAGTTTGGCCAGACCGGCCCGAAAGTGGGCTCCTTCGATGGCGGTTGGGGTGCTTCCTACATGGCTCGTATCGTCGGCCAGAAGAAAGCCCGCGAAATCTGGTTCCTCTGCCGCATGTACGATGCCCAGCAAGCCCTCGACATGGGTCTGGTCAACACCGTCGTGCCGCTGGCGGATCTGGAGCGCGAAACCGTGCGCTGGTGCCGTGAAATGCTGCAAAACAGCCCGATGGCGCTGCGCTGCCTGAAAGCCGCCCTCAACGCTGACTGTGATGGTCAGGCGGGCTTGCAGGAGCTGGCGGGCAATGCCACCATGCTGTTCTACATGACCGAAGAGGGTCAGGAAGGCCGTAACGCCTTCAACGAAAAGCGTCGCCCCGACTTCTCCAAATACAAGCGGAACCCCTGATGACACTAGCCCTGTATCGCTATCAACTGCCTTTTACCCAGCCACTGACCTTTCACGGCAAGGTGGAGGTGGCGCGAGAAGGGCTGTTGGTGCGCATCAACGACGGCTGGGGGGAAATTGCCCCCCTGCCCGGCTTCTCGAAAGAGACCCTGCAACAGGCAGAGGCAGAAGCCCTTGCCACGCTGGCAACCTTGGCCGCTGGCGACACCCCGAACCCCGTGCTGCCGTCGGTGCAATTTGGCCTCGACTGCGCGCGCCGGACATGGCCGGAGCAGCGCAACCCGCTGCCGGAGCCCTATCCCCTCATTCAAGGCTCCCCCCAGGAGCTGCTGCGCAACTGGAAAGAGTGGCTGCACCGCACTCCTGGCAAGGCCAAGCTGAAGGTGGCGCGCTACCCGATGCGTGACGAGCTGGCGCTGATCCGCCTGCTGTGCGACCGCCTTCCCTCCCTCAAGCTGGTGCTGGATGCCAACCAGGGCTGGACTCGCGAGGAGGCGTGGACCTTCTGCGGCCACCTCGACCCGAATCGCATCGAGTATCTGGAAGACCCCTGCGCCGACTTTGCCGACATCGCCTTTGTCGCCAACCGCACCGGCATGCCGGTGGCGCTGGACGAACTGCTGGCACAAGGCAAGCCGTGGGAGCCGATCCCGCAACTGCGCGCGCTGGTGCTCAAGCCTACCCTGCTCGGTTCACTCGCCAACTGCGAAGCGCTGATCGCCCGCGCCCGCGAACTGCGGCTCAAGGTGATCATCTCCTCCTGCTTCGAATCGGATCTGGGCCTGAACCAGCTGTTTCATCTGGCTGGCGAATGGGCTCCCGAACAGGCGCCGGGTCTGGATACCCGCCGCTGGATGGCAGGCAACCTGCTGGGGAAAGATGGCAAACCGGATCTGAGTCGACTGGAGCAACTGTATTACCGTGATTGACCCCTCCCGTTCACCCGAACAGACACCTTGCCCGGTACGCCACCGGGCAATCTCAGCCCCGAACCGCATTGCCATCCACACCGCCTCGCCTCTCAGTTACCGCAAACTCGATGCCCGCCTCAACAGCCTGTGCCAACAGCTGGAAAAAGCCGGAGTGCGTCGTGGCGATCATCTGACAGCAGTGGTGCGCGGTGCGCTGGAAGATGTGCTGCTGGCGTGGGCCTGCGTGCGCAGCGGCGTGGTGTTCTGCCCGCTCAATCCCGCCTTTCCTCTCGAAAAGCAGCGTGAGCTGGCTGTACAACTGGATGCCGATGCCTTCTGGTCGGCAGGGGAGATCCCGGCAGGCAACTGGCAGCCCTTGCAGCTCGACTTCACACGCGAACTGCCGGCAAGAGAGGAAGCGTGGCCGCTGGCATCGACCCAGCTCAACAACATGATCCTCACCTCCGGCTCCAGCGGTACGCCGAAAGCTGTGGTGCACCGGCTCTGCAACCACCTTGCCTCGGCGCGCGGCTCTGCCACCCTCATTCCCCTCGATGATGCCTGCGGCTGGCTGCTCTCCCTGCCGCTGTTCCATGTCGGCGGCTACGCCATCCTGTTTCGGGTCTTTCTGGCGGGCGCCACGCTGGTGCTGGATCAACGTGAACGCTCCCTCAAGGAGCGGCTGGAGCGCCAGCCCATCACCCATCTCTCGCTGGTGCCGACCCAGCTCTGGCGCCTGCTGGCAGAGGGCTTTGATCCCGCCCGTACCCGCCTGCGCGAGCTGCTGCTCGGCGGTGCCGCCATCCCGCAGCCGCTGGTGAAGCGCCTCTGCGCCATGGGGCTCGAACCCAAGGTGAGCTATGGCCTCTCCGAGATGGGTAGTCAGGTCTGCACTGCGTTACCCGGCGATACAGGCGTAGTTGGCAAACCGCTACCGGGACGGGAAGTGTGCATCAAGGAGCAGGAGATCTGCGTGCGCGGCGCCACCCTGTTTGCCGGTTACTACCGGGCTGGCGAGCTGGCTCTGCCCCTCGATGGCGAAGGCTGGTTTCATACTCGCGACAAGGGGAGGTTCACTGCGGCAGGGGAGCTGCTGGTAGAGGGACGGCTCGATAACCTCTTCATCTCGGGTGGCGAAAACATCCAGCCCGAAACCATCGAGCAGCGACTGGTAGATCATCCCGCTGTAGCCCAGGCGCTGGTGGTGCCGGTACCGAGCGACGAGTGGGGGCAACGCCCCGCCGCCTTTATCGACTGGCACGGCGAACCGGTCCCCTACCCCGTGCTGGCAGCCTGGATCCGCAACACCCTGCCCGGCTTTATGGTGCCCGACCACTGGCTCCCCTGGCCCGATCTTGACGGCAATCTCAAGCCCTCTCGCCAACGGCTGGGCAAGGTAGCCCGACAACAGACCACTCGGGCACGACAAGCTGAATGAGATCGGACTCACAATTTACCGATCTTCTTTGAAAACAAAAAAGAAACATGTGAGTCCTCACTGCGGCGCCAACCCACGATAATTCGATCAGACTCAAAAAGCCACCATCTTATTGATTTATCTGATTTTTAATTGGCAATTGATATCCCTTTGGAACTGTTTAAATTGCCTTGCGATTACTCGCAAGACAATACACAAACAACAACAAAGGGATAAAAATGAACCGTTCAGGTACCGGGTGGCTGCTGCTGGCAGGCCCCCTGCTTTTGGCGACATCCTCGGCGCAAGCCAACTACTCCCCCAATGACTGGCGACAGTATCAGCTGACTGGCGAATCGAGCCGGCAACTGGCCGCTCGCATCACCGAGATCACCTACGACCTCAAGGCGCGTAGCAGCAATGCTCCTTACCAGCAGCTTAGGGTCTACCGTCGCTTCGACTGGCAGAGCAGCGATCTCGCCGCACTGGCCGAGCAACAGTGTGGCGAGCCGCAGCTCAAGGTAGATGCGGGCTGGCAGATCCGCTTCGTGCGCTGTGAAGATCGGATTCCTGCGGGCAAGCTGATCCCGGCCAGCAGTTATGACTTTGGTTATGGCCTCAAGCAGGGTCGCTGGGAGCAGCTGGCGGGCACGCCGACCGCCCAGCGCCAGGATCGTCTGCCACTGCCACAAGCCATCATCCTGGGTCAGAGCGAAAGGGAGCTGGATCGCTGCGAACTCAACGCACAAGGTCACTGCGCCGAGTCGGAGTGGCACTATCAACCGCAGGATTGGCAGCAGTTGCAGGTACTTGAAGAGACCCCGAGTGAGCGGGATGGCCGGTTGGAGCAGATCTTCTTCCGTCTGCAACCGGTGGCAGGCAGTCAGGCGGCCGCTCAGGTCAGCGAGATCCACGTCTGGCGCCGCTATCAGTGGCAGCTGGATCAACTCACGCCTCAGCAGGAGTGTGATGAGCCACAGGAGCGCAAGGAGGGGAACAACACCATCCGCTATCGCATCTGCCGTCAGGTGATCCCCGCTGGCAGCGAGGTTCAGGTAACGTTGCAAGATAGCGGCTACCAATACCCGGTCGCCGGCGGCGAGTGGCAACCCCTGCCAGAGAGCAAAGAGTGGCAGGAGAGTCGGGTGCTCAATCGCCCCATCGTGCTAGCCAGCAAGGAGGAACAGCTGGAGTGCCGCCGCGCCAACGGTCGTCTCTGCTCCGAGCCAGAGCAGCCCGATGTGGATCTGCTCGACAGCGATGCCGCCAAACTGGTGGCCGACGTGAGCGGCCAGAACAGTCCTGCCTGGCAGGCGGATTACGGCCACGATGATGCCAAGCTGATGGCGGTGGTGCGCGGCATGCGTGCCCTGCTGGCGGCCAACCAGCCGACCCATCCGGCAATGGACAAGCTGCTCTACTATGTGCGCGCCCACAACTACCATGGCGGCGTTGGCAAGGAGAGTGATCAGGTCGCCCGGGCACTGGCCGGGGTGATGATTGATCTGCTCAACCACCCATTGCTGCTGGGAGCTGAACCGCAGGATCAGGCTGGCACAGTGCTGGAAGCCTGGAGCGTAGCGGCGCAGGGACAGCTTGGCCAAGCCGCCTTCCGCCAGAGTGCCGCCCCCATGCTGGCCCAGCTCAACCAGGCGCTCGGCTATGCGGTGCAACATGCGGCGCAGATCAATGGCCACAAACCCTGGGCCGATGGCCTGTTCGAGCTGCTCAATCTGGTCGATCAGAGCGCCTCTTACGGTCAGCAGGCTGACTTCAGCGCAGCTGTGCTGCAGCAGGAGGCGGCATTGCGCCAGAGCCTGCTGCAACTGGGCCTGAGCGAGCTGGCCCTCTGGAAACAGCGCGATGGCTCACGGGATCTGTTTATCTTCAACAACATCCTCGATGCCCACAGCCGCCTCTACCAGATGATGCGCTACCTCCATCACTCCAGCCCGGATAAGGCGATCGCCTATCGCCAACAGCTGGATCGCGATGTCATCGCCATCATGCGCCAGCAGGGGTTGATCCCGGGTGGCCAACATCCGGCCGCCATGCTGGAAGAGGTCTCCCTGACCCTCTCCAGCTACTACCTCACCTACACGGATCGCACCAGCGAAGCCTGTATCAGCGGCGAGTTCGCCGGGCTTTGTACTCCGATCCGCATGGAAGATATTCTGCCGTTCGAGCACACCTGCTCGCCCACCCTGCGTCTGCGCGCCCAGGATCTGACTCAGGCTCAGGCCGAAGGGATCTGCCGCGAGCTGGGTGATGAAGAGCTGCGCTTCCACCAGCAGATGGAGACTGGCTGGCAACCGGTGGCCGATGATCACAACGAGGCGCTGGAGCTGGTGATCTTCAACTCCTCCGCCGACTGGGGCCGCTACGGCAGCGCGCTGTTTGGTGTATCCACCGACAATGGCGGCATCTATATCGAGGGGGATCCGGCTCGGCCCGGCAATCAGGCCCGCTTCTTCGCCTATGAGGCTGAGTGGAAACGCCCTGCCTTCCAGGTGTGGAACCTGCGCCATGAGTACGTTCACTATCTCGACGGCCGCTTTAACCAGTACGGCAGCTTCGGCCACTATCCGCTCAACCGCACTACCTGGTGGGCAGAGGGGATTGCAGAGTACATCGCCCACGGCCAGTGCTTTGCCCGTGGTCTGGATAACGTGGCAAACCGCCCCGCCAACCAGCGTCCGACACTGGCGGCGATCCTCCACCTTGACTACGACCAGGGTGGCGAGATGGTCTACTCCTGGTCCTATACCGTGCACCGCTTCCTCAACGATACCGGTCGCGGCGCCAGCTGGTTGGCGCTGGCACAGGCGCTGCGCAATCCGGATCGGCAGCAGGCGATGAGCGACTTCGAAGGGGAGCTGGACCGGCTGATCGCCAACGACAGCGACGCCTATCAGGCGTGGCTCGCTCGGGATCTGCTGCCCTGGTGGCAAGCCAACAAGGAGTCAGACGCCTGCAAGGGCAATGACTCCGCCCACTGATAAACCTTCACCGACCAGAGGGGCTGCCACCGCTGCCCCTCGCTTTACCCCCCGCTCTCCCAGCCTCTGCTGCGACAACCTCTGCCCGAATGAGGTGCCCGCCCGTTATCAAGCCTGACGCCAGCGGCCGAGTTGTAATAGAATGCCGATAGCCACTCCCAACTTCAGACCCTGACCGCACCGCGCATGAAGAAGTTTGCCAAGATCCTCCTCGCCTGCCTCGTTTTGCTGCTGGCCCTGATTGCCATGCTGCTGGGCTACAGCGAGTGGATCGTCTCGGATGCCCGTCACTACACCTACGATCAGGTAGACAAGGTGCCCTACAACCGGGTTGCGGTGGTGCTGGGTACCTCCAAATATCTCTCCGGTGGCGGCCCCAACCACTACTTCAAATACCGTATCAAGGCGGCGGCCGAGCTCTATAACAATGCCAAGGTGGACTTCATCATCGTCTCCGGTGACAACGCCACCGTGCAGTACAACGAGCCACGCCAGATGCGCCGCGCCCTGATCAAGGCGGGCATCCCCGCCTCCGCCATCTATATGGATTTCGCCGGATTCCGCACCCTCGACTCAGTGGTTCGCGCCAAGGAGGTGTTCGGCCAGGAGCGCTTTACCGTGGTCTCCCAGGGCTTTCATAACGAGCGGGCCATTTTCATCGCCCGCCATTTCGGTATCGATGCGGTCGGCTTCAATGCCGAGGACCCCAGCGCCTATCAGGGGATCCGCACCCGGGTGCGGGAAGTCTTTGCCCGCCTGATGGGGTTGCTCGACCTCTATGTACTGGACAAGGGGCCCAAGTTTCTCGGGGCACCGGTCCCCATCGGTCTGCCTGTGCCTTGCCAGTCACTGAGCACCATCGGCAGCCTGCAACCCTGCCTCAAACAGCCCAAACCGGCTGTGGATGAGGCAAAGCCAGCGGCAGTCTCTGCCGCGGTTGCCACCGAGTCTGCTACTCCATCAGCCTCGGCCGTGACGGAACAAGTCACGCTAGCTTTATCCGCTGCGGCAACGACTGAGCCGGTCACTCCCACCAAATCCGCGGCAGAAACCGCCGCCGAGATGCCCAGCACGGCCTTGCCCACATTGCCGATGACCCCTTCAGCCGCCAGCGTCAGCACTGCCACACCATAAACAGACGACCCGCCAACTGGCGGGTCTTGTTATTACAGCGCGGGTTGTGGCGGTGAGCCTGCCCCCCCATACCCAGCGGCCAGATCAGCCTCGCGCCGCCTGATAGCGGCGGGCCACTTCGGCCCAATCCACCACCTGATAGAAGGCTGCGATATAGTCAGGACGCTTGTTCTGGTACTTGAGATAGTAGGCGTGCTCCCACACATCCAGCCCCAGGATCGGGGTATGGCCATGCATCAGGGGACTATCCTGATTGGCACTGCTCTCCACCTGCAATCTGCCCGCCTTGTCCACCACCAGCCAGGCCCAGCCGCTACCAAAGCGGCTCAGGGCAGCCTGAGTGAAGGCCTGCTTGAAGGCATCGAATCCCCCCAATTCCCGCTCGATGGCCAGAGCCAGCTCACCACCCGGCTCACCGCCCCCCTGCGGGCTCATCACCAGCCAGAACAGGGAGTGGTTGGCATGACCGCCGCCATGGTTGCGTACTGCCCCCTGCAAGGTGGCGGGCAAAGTATCGAAGCGGCGCAGCAGCTCCTCTACCGGCAGTGCGGCCAGCTCGGGCGCCGTTTCCAATGCGGCGTTGAGGTTGTTGATATAGGTCTGGTGATGACGGCTATGGTGGATCTCCATGGTCAGTGCATCGATATGGGGTTCCAGTGCGTCGTAGGCATAGTTCAGGGCTGGCAGGGTATGTCTCATGATGACCTCTGTTCGGATTAATGGAGCCGGGATGAGGGCTCGCTCTGACACAGGCAGTGACCGAGCGAACGCATGATCCCGGCGTGGCTGCCGTGGCGCTGTACGAACGTCAGCAACTCGGCACGGGTTGTGCGGGTATGGCGCAAAGCCGCCTCTCGCAGGCGAGAGGAGCAAGCGGGGGAGTGACAGGTCGCCAGCAGGCAGTCGTGCACATAGCAGAGCAGGTCGGCGGCGCGATCGGGCAGAGTCATGGCCACCAGCAGATCCGCCAGATTGTGGTGAGCCACAACCAGCGCAGCCACCGCCTCATCGGCGTCATGCCACTGCACCAATTGCTGACGAGCCAGCCAGAGCGCCTGCTGATAATGAGCCAGCGCCTGATGATACTTGCCACAATCAAACAGCCGGTTACCCTCTCGGGTCTGCTGTTTCCAGTGACTCATGCTGCTGCCGCCTTCGGTCGACTCGACCCACCCCTTCACCCAGGTTGCTGTCATATGCTTCACACCAACAAATGATAATAATTATCATTACATGAATCATATCCAGGAGACAAGGGACGTCGGGATCGCAGCAAACAGCCAAAACAGCGCGGCCACTCCTTGGCAAGGAGTGGCCGCTTGAGGCACCGGTCAGTGAATTCGACCGGCTAATTGCAAGTTAACGGCAGGTCACATGTTGTTGGCTGGCGAAGGCGGGACGATCCCCAGCAGCATATGGTCCATCATGCCTACCATGCGCCCTATCTCGGGCTTGGTGATGGTATCGTTGGCCCCCAGTTGCAGCGCTTTCTGGCGGTTGTCATCGCTCATCAGGGAGGAAAACATCACGATGGGCATCTCCTTGTAGGAGGGGGTATCCCGCAGCCGCTTGAGCAGGTGCATACCATCCATGCGCGGCATCTCCACATCGGTGATCACCGCATTGACGAAGCCGGTCACCGGCATTCTCTCCTCCTGGGCCAGACGATCGAAATCCGTCATCATCTCCAGCCCCTCTCCCCCGTCCTTGGCCGTGATCACGTTGTAGCCAGCGGTGCGCAGGGTGGTCTCGATCATCTTGCGGATAAAGGCCGAGTCGTCCACCACCAGAATGGTTTTTCCCTGGCGCAGCGCCATCATGCGGTCGTCGATGAGCACCTTGCGGTCCTGGGTGACGTCGTACTTCTCCATGCTGAGCTCGGGGTTGATATCGGCGATGATCTTCTCGAAATCGAGGATCATGATGAGGTTACCATCACGCCTGACCACGGCCACCACGCAGTCGTTCTCCCCCGCTTCCAGAAACTGGCTGGGGGACTCCACATCCTCCCAGGAGACCCGATGGATCCTGCTGACACTGTCGATCAGAAAACCGTTGGCCATCTTGTTGAAGTCGGTGACGATCACCACCTTGTGGCTGGGGTCGGGGTTGGTCTTGATGCCGAGCCAGCCCGCCAGATCCACCAGCGGGATGAGGCGATCCCGCAGGGAGAAGACCCCCACCATATGGCGCTGGGCATTGGGGTAATCTGTGGTCTCCGGCACCCGGATCACCTCGCGCACCTTGGCGACGTTGATCCCGTAATAAGCGGTTTTTTCACGGCCGTCCGGTAGCTGCTTCTTGAGGTGAAACTCGATGATCTCAAGCTCGTTGGTGCCACTTTCGGTCAGGATAGATTTACGCTCTTCCCCATCTTTGGACATCATGGTGACTCTCATTCTGGTTGCGCGGGCAGCAGACCGCTGCGGTTTTCCCTCAGTATAGGAATGGAATTCACCCAACGGCTCGGATCTCGGCAAGATTGCAGCCTTAACCGCTTGATCCCGCAGGCTGGCGGGATCGTATCTGCCAATCAGGACAACATTGGCGGATGGTGAAATCCATCATGTACTCACAAGGAGCCTGAGATGAGTGAAGGCATTGTCGTGATTGGCGCTTCTGGCGGTATCGGGGCGGCTCTGGTGACACACTGGTTGGCGGCGGGTGTCGGGCCAGTGATTGCCATCAGTCGTCAGCCCGCACCAGCAGGGGCCTCTTCGCCGGCCTTGCACTGGCTATGTTGTGACTACAGCGATGAGCAGATGACAGAAGTGGTGGCCCGCATCGCGGAGTTGGCACCGAGACCGCACAGGGTGGTGATCTGCAACGGCATACTGCATCAGGGGGAGATCCAGCCAGAGAAGCGGCTCGAAGCAATCAATCTCGATGCCATGACCCGCCTCTACCAGACCAACGCCCTACTGCCGCTGCGCTGGATCAGCCAGTTGTTGCCGCTGTTTGGCCGCGAGCCTTGCACTTTGGCCGTTCTCAGCGCTCGTGTCGGCAGCATTGGCGACAACCGAGCGGGCGGCTGGTATGGCTATCGTGCATCCAAGGCAGCCCTCAACATGCTGCTCAGGTGTGCCGCCATCGAGCTGGCCCGGCGGGCCCCAGGCGTCAAATTGCTGGCCTTCCACCCCGGCACCTTGGATACCCAACTCTCCCGCCCGTTTCACGCCAATGTACCAGCGGGAAATGTGCAGAGTCCCGAGCTGGTAGCCGACCATCTGATTAACCTGATGAACCGGCTGCAACCGGATGGCGAGTTGAGCTTTCTCGACTGGCAGGGCAAACCTATCGAGTGGTAGGGGAACTCAAGAGACGCGCCAGCAGCGCCCGCAACCTCTTGATCACGGCGGGCTTCCCCGCCAGTTGCAACCTCGCGGCCAGCATTCCCCAGTCGGCATATAGCCAGATGGCTGCGATCAGCAGATAACGCTCGTCAGGGGTCAGCGAAGCCAGCACAGCCAGATGGCGCGCCAGCCACAGCTGCAAGCTGGATTGGCTCAGTTCGAACGGCTTGTGATGCAGGGCAAAGCACTCAACCTCATCGCGCTCGTACTCGCCAAGCTCCGGCGCGGTGACGGTGCTGCCTTGCAGGCATTGCCATACCAACTCGGGATCCAATCCTTTCAGCTCACCTGCCAGCAGGGTCGGCAACTGGCGAATGAAACGCTGCTGCCACTGATCCAACTCGGGCTCATGTTCGGGTTTCAGCGCCTTTAGCAGCAGGGCTGCGTGGCAGCCGCTGGCGGCATCCCGCTGCAGGCCGATGCGCAGCACCGTCAGTCCTGCCTTGCGCCAGAAAGGGAGCAGGTCGGCGCTGGCCGAAAAAGCCGAGCCAAGGTAATCGATCCCCGCCTGACGATAATGCTCTTCAAGCCTGCCAAGCAGTAGCGATCCCAACCCGTGTCGGTGTAGCTCGGGATGGATGGCGATACGCATCACCCGGGCGTAGCTGCGCCCCCCCGCCGTTTTGAAACCGGCGTGGGCCAGCAGCGACTGGGGCAGCAGATGGCCGCGCGGACGGCGGCGACCGGCCCAGATCGCCTCGGCCAGTTCGGGCTCTATCTCCCCTTCCCGCGCCACTAGCGCCACACCCAGCAGGCTCGCATCCTGCTCCAGCAGATGGATGTCGAGATCCGGGCTCTCCAGCAGGGATCTGAGATCGCTCGGCGTAGTCTGGTAGTGAGCCAGCACCAGCAAGCCGAACAGCTGGTTGAGCAATGTCTCATCGCTCGCCAGCGCCTCTTGACTGACCAGACGCCAGCTCGGGCTGGTCAGCGGCATAGGCACCGCCACTTCGGCATTGAGGCCGAGCAGGCGGAAAATCAGCGGCTCCAGCGGATCGCGCTTACTCCAGCGAATGGGCTCAGAGAGGTGGATCTCCTGCCACTCCGGCGTCTGGCTATCAAGCACCCGCTTGAAGCGCAGGTGAAAACCGCGCCCCGTCCCTTCGTAACCGTGCTCGGTAGTGGCAAACACGATGCGGCTGTGGCGGGCCAGCATGGCTTCGAGCAGCGGGGTCGGAATGGCGGCCGCTTCATCCACCAGCAGCAGATCGGGATTCATCGCCTCATGCACCAGCCGATCCGGCGAACAGTAGCTCAGCCCGCTCAGCTGTTCAGGTGTGGTATCTAGCCCGCTAGCAGCGTGGGCAAACAGGGTCGCTACCGTTGCCTGCGAGGGGGCCGTCGCCACTATGTTCAGCCCGGGTTGCTGGCGCAGCAGCTCGGCGGCGGCCAGCCCCAGCAGCGCACTCTTGCCTCGGCCGCGGTCGGCACTCAGCACCAGCGGCCGGCGGCGATGACCGTGCAACACCTTGTGGATGGCGGGTAGTGCCCGTGCCTGATCGCAGCTCAGCCTGCGTTCGGGCCCAATCGGTTGCCACGGCTGCGAGCAAACCGGCGGCTCCAGAGAGAGGGCTGGATCACCTTCCAGCAACCGAACCAGTCGGGCGATAAAGCCGTGGCCGGCCCGGCTCGCCTCTTCCGGCTGGGCCACCAGCCGGATCCGGTCAGGATCCGGCCATGCAGGCCACTCTACTCTTGGCGGGGTCAGCAGCAACAGCAAGCCACCGGCGCATAGAGTGCCCGCCAGCGCCCCGAAGGCATCGGGGTGAAAGCCGCTGAAGGCGTTGAATACCAGCGTGTCGCACTCCTGACCGAGCCGCTGCAGCGCCTTGGCAGCGGGTTGAGGGGCATAACACTCGGGCCCGGCACCCAGCCAAAAAACGGTCTCACCGAGCAGGGATTGGGCGCGGGCAATGCACTCGGCCTCCTCCCCCTCCAGCCAGATCAGGCGCCGCTCACCGGCGCGGGCCAGCGCCTCACGCAGCAGGGTGACCTCTTGCAGTGTCATGAAGCTTGGCTGTCAGCCGGTTTGCGGGGCTCGAACATGCGATCCCCCATCTGATCGATAAAGGTGTGGGCCTTCTGCACCATGAAACGCTCGGCATCGGCCGGATTGGCAAACAGATCGGAGCGGATGAAACGGTGAGTTTGCAACACGCCGTCCAGCTCCTTGGTGATCCGCCCTGCCAGTCGGTACTGGCCACCTTCGGCCATGGGTTCCGGATAGATGAGATAGCCGGCATATTCGGTGGGAGTGACTTCCGGCGCCTTGGTCGGCTCGCCCCCGAACAGGGCGCTGAACAGTTTCTTGAGCATGGTGATCTCCTCTGGTTGCCAGCATTGTCCCCAAGGGGTTACACAGTGGCAAGCAGGGGATCTTATTACCAATGGTTATTTGCACTACGAACCATTCTCATTTAGATTTCATCTCATTCCACAAGAGGTGACCATCATGTACGTCTGTTTGTGCCGCGGCATCACAGATACCCAGATCCGCAAAGCGGTGCAGTCAGGTAAAAGCGAATTCCGCCAGCTCAAGCAGTCGCTCGAGGTGGGCGCCCAATGTGGCAAATGCGTGCGCATGACCATGGAGATCATTGCCGCCGAGCTCGACAAGATGGAGCAGGAGCAACCCGTGCTCTACTACGAAGTGGCCTGATCCGGACACCTCTTTTCTGATGCGACCCGCCAACAGGGTCACCCCTTTTCTCAGGCGAGCTGGCTCGCCAGACCTCTTGTTGTCACTTTTCTGGACTAAGCTCTAACGATCTAAGCCTCAGGCACGAACCAAGGAGCACTGTCGATGAAAGGAGATCCCAAGATCATTGCCCACCTCAACAAGGTGCTGGCCAATGAGCTGATTGCCATCAACCAATACTTCCTGCATGCCCGCATCTACGATGACTGGGGCCTCAAGGCGCTCGGGCACAAGGAGTATCACGAGTCCATCGATGAGATGAAACACGCCGACGAGCTGGTCAAACGCGTGCTGTTTCTCGAAGGGCTGCCCAATTTGCAGGATCTGGGCAAGCTGCGCATCGGCGAGACCGTCGAAGAGATGCTGCGCTGCGACCTGTCGCTGGAGATGGATGCCATCCCAGACCTCAAGGTAGCCATCGCCTACGCCGAGTCGGTGCAAGACTACATCAGCCGCGACCTGTTCCAGGAGATCCTGGAGGATGAAGAGGAGCACGTGGACTGGCTGGAGACCCAGCTCGATCTTATCGATCGCATCGGGCTGGAGAACTACCAGCAGTCGCAACTGCACCACGGCTCCTGAGCCAGCAGGCCAGCAAATAAAGAGACCCGCCAGCGCGGGTCTCTTTATTTGGGCCGCCATATTTGAGTCGCATGACCCGAAAACTTTTCGACAGGATCACAGTTAATACGCCCGACACAGCATCTGTCATGGCTTTCGATTAGGATACGGCTCTCTTCCAATAACAATGCTACGGACGATTTCCATGGAACAGATTGCACGCGAGATGGCGCCCCACAAACGGGTGGCACTGGTGGCTCACGACAACATGAAGACCCCTCTGCTGAACTGGGTGATGCGCCGCAAGGAGGAGCTCAAGCTCCACCACCTCTATGCAACCGGCACCACCGGCACCATGCTCGGCAAGAAGGCACAACTGCCCATCACCTGCCTCTTCTCCGGCCCCATGGGGGGTGACCAGCAGCTCGGCGCCCTGATCGCCGAAGGGAAGATTGACGTGCTGATCTTCTTCTGGGATCCCCTCAATGCGGTGCCGCACGATCCGGACGTGAAGGCGTTGCTGCGGCTGGCTGCGGTGTGGAACATCCCGGTCGCCACCAACGAAGCGACCGCCGACTTCATCATGGACAGCCCCCATATGCGGCAAGCGTTCAGCGTACAGATCCCGGATTACGCCGGTTATCTGAAGGCACGCACCGAGTGATCGGCTAACCCGTCATACAAGAGGGCCGCAAAAAGCGGCCCTCTTTAATTGGGAAAATACATCAGCCAGGGAAACAAACCGGCGCCGACTTATAGCGCCCGAGCGAGAATGCGTGCCACCCGATCCGGATCGATATCCTGCAGCTCACCGAGCGCGGTGCGCCCCACCCGCTTGAGGTTGGAGCAGACCGCCGGAATGCAACTTTCGCTGAGGCCATAGTCGGCAAGCCGGGTCCCCAGTCCCATCTTCTGGAAGAACTGCTCGGTGCGGATGATTGCCTCCTCGATACGCAGGGCCTTGTCCTCACGGGTCGAATGCCACACCCGTTCGGCAAACTGCGCCAGCTTGTCCTGCTTCTGACTCGCCCGCTCACGGAGCAGCGAAGGGAGCACCACGGCCAGACTCTGGCCGTGGTCGAGCCCGTAAAGCGCCGTAAGCTGATGACCGATGGAGTGAGAGGCCCAATCCTGCGGCACCCCGCAACCGATAAGGCCGTTGAGCGCCAGACTGGCGGCCCACATCAGATTGGCCCGTACCTGATAGTTGGTCGGCTCCGCCAGCGCCCTGGGGCCGTTCTCCACCAGCACCTGCAGCAAACCTTCCGCCAGCCGATCCTGTACCTCGCCTCCCACAGGAAAGGTGAGGTACTGCTCGGCAATATGGACGAAGGCATCCACCACTCCATTGCCGGTCTGGCGAGGCGGCAGACTGTAGGTGGTCGCCGGATCGAGCACCGCAAATTGCGGCTGCACCAGCGGGCTTCTGAAGGAGATCTTCACATCCCCCCGGCTCACCACCGAGGTGGGATTGCTTTCGGAGCCGGTCGCTGGCAGGGTCAGCACACAGCCCATCGGCAGCGCCTTGTGTACACTCGCCTGCTTGCCGCAGATATCCCAGGGATCATCCCCCTCGTAGCAGGCGGCGGCCGCAACAAACTTGGTGCCATCCACTACCGAGCCGCCGCCGACGGCTAGCAAGAAGTCGATGCGATCGCGTTTAACCTGCGCCACCGCCTCCATCAACAGTTCGTATCTGGGATTGGCGCCGATGCCGGAAAACTCCTGCCACATCACCCCTTCCAGCGCCCGGGTCAGCTGCTCATAGACGCCGTTTTGCTTGATGCTGCCACCGCCGTAGAGCACCAGAAGCCGGCAGCCGGGCGGGATCAGTTCGGGCAGGCTGGCGATCTGCCCCTCGCCGAAACAGATACGGGTCGGATTGGCATATTGGAAGTTGTACACGGCGGACTCCTCGACTGGCTCAATGCGCGGACATTGTGCGCCTGTGGGGAGGTGAGGTCAAAAGAGGTGGCAGAAGCTTGCCCATCGGCGGTCGACACTGGCCCATCGGTGCCGACCGGGCATCTCTCACAACAGTGACGGGATCAGGCGGTTTTGGCCTCATCTTTGGATGAGCTCTTCTTGCCGGTCAGGCGATCCATTGCCTCTTTCAGCATCGCATCTTTCTGCTCGTTGAGCGGCTTGCTCTGCTCGGCCCGCTCTTCCGGCGTCAGCTTCTTGTTGTCGGCGATAGCCTTGAGTTTGTCTTCTATTTCGTTGAATTTCTTGCGATCAAACCCGAGTGCCTTGTCCACCAGCTGCTGCACCACGCCCCCCTTGTCGGAGCCCATATCCAGCGCCGGCGGCAGCTTGCTGTTCTTGGCCAGATGTTCATAGGTGAGCACCTGCTGGGCCTGACCGGTCATGCGCTGGGTGGAGAGGCTGACCATCTCCTCCCAGCCACCACCCTGACCACCGCTACCGGCACTGTTTAGGGTGGCGAGGGCGCGGTTGTTGGAGGCGCTCTGGGCAAGCTGCTGGCTGTAGGGTTTGATATCCATGAAGACTCCCGTTCTGTGTGCCGACCCGCCGGAGCGGGCCGACTGAATGCGGCGCTATGGGGTCTGGCCCCACCTTTGACAATAAAACCAGCAAGTTACAGGCCAACTTGTCAGATTGGGCGAGATCCCCGCGCTGGCAAGCCTGGCAGCGGTTACAGCCCCGATACAGCCCCGATACAGCGTCAGAATCATGACTCATCCGCTGCTTTTACCCCGATTTCCGACACATACCGCTGCCTCAAAAACGCGGCACCCTATAAACCGCAGGAACGCTCCGTCGATCACAAAACAAACAACCACTCAGGAATACAATTTTGGTGCACATCGCAACCAGCCAGCCGTGTCATGGATGATCTGTTCGTCAAACCAATAACAGGCAGACCAATCTGCCGAGCTCACTCCGCTGCCAGTTCGGAGTTGCAGCCTCCCCGCACCTCATCCCTCGTCTGACTCTCACTCACCTCAACCTTTCGGGCATAACTATGAAAAAACACACCTTGAGTCTTCTCTCCGCCACCCTGCTCACCCTGCTTGGCACCAGTGCCGACGCCTGTACCGGCCTTATCGTCGGCAAGGGCGCCAGTGCCGATGGCAGCGTGATGATCGCCAGAAACGAGGATTTTGGCGTCAACAACTGGAACAAGTACCTCGCCTTCCGGCCCGCGCAGCAGAACGAGGGCAAGGTCTGGAAACTGGGTAACGGGCTGGAAGTGCCGATGCCCAAGGCGTTTTTCGCCTACTCAGCCATTCGTGACTGGGATGCCACAGCCAGCGACCCGGACGGCAAGTATTACGAGGAGCGCGGCATCAACGAGTTCAACGTCGCCATTTCGGCCACCACCAGTGCCGAGGTCAACGACAAGGCCCAAAAAGCCGATCCGCTGATCGAGAAGGGAGTGATTGAAGCCATCATCCCCACCCTGATCCTGCCGCAGGCCAAAACGGCCAAAGAGGGGGTCGAGCTGCTCGGCCGCTATGTGGAGCAATATGGCGCCGGTGAGGGCAACAGCCTCTATCTGGCGGATGTGAACGAGGCCTGGCTGATGGAGATCGGCTCCGGCCACCACTGGATTGCGGTGCGGGTGCCGGACGACAGCTACGCCATGGTGGCCAACGGCCTGCGCATTCACGGCGTCAATCTCGACAGCGCCGATGTGCTGCACTCGCCCAAGCTGCTGGAGTTCGTGCGCGAGCACAAACCGCTGGATAACGCCGACCCGAACGATTTCAACTTCGCCAAGGCGTTCGGGGTGATTGCCGATCCCTACAACGTGGATCGGGAGTGGCTCGGCCAGAACATGCTGACGGCCTCCCACAAACAGGCGACCCGGCAGGCGCAATATCCGCTCTTTATGAAGCCGGATGCCCCCATCGCCGTGCCGGACGTGGCCATGGTGCTGAGCGCCACCTATGACGGTACGCCGCTCGCGGGCAAGGCGGAGCGGCCGATCCGCGTCGATCGCCAGCTGGAATCCCACGTCATCCAGCTGCGCAAGGAGATGCCCAAAGAGCTGCAGGGATTGATCTGGCAGAGCTATGGCGTGCTGGCCGAATCTGTGATGGTGCCGCTCTACAACACCCTGGAAAACTATCCCCTGCCCTATCGCACCGGCAACGACAGCTACTCCGATGATTCCGCCTACTGGCAGTTCCGCAGCCTGACCGCGCTGGCCAGCGCCGATCCGGACAAGTACCTGCCGCTGCTGCGCGGCGTCTGGAGCAAGGAGAGCAACAAGCTCTATAAGGAGGTCGCCATCCTCGACAAGAGCCTGAAGCAGGCCTACGCCAGCGACAAGGCTACCGCCATCGGGCTGGCCGCCGACTACTCCTATGGCCAGTTGGAGCAGACCTATCAGATGGCCAAAGAACTGCGCTACAAGCTGATGACGGATCTCACCAAGCGCAGCGAGAAGAAGTATTCGCCGGAGGAGTTCAAGAAGATCATGAGCCTGTGACCGGCTCGCCAATGCAAAGAGGCTCCCACGGGAGCCTCTTTTGTTTCAGCCAATGCAGCAATCAGCGGCGGCTGATATTGAGCGGGCCGAAGGTCTGGGCCACCGGCATGATCTCGATGCTGTTGATGTTGACGTGGGCCGGTTGCTGACTCACCCAGAGCACGGTATTGGCGATATCTTCCGGCTGGATCGCCTCCACCCCCTGATAGACGGAGGCCGCCTTGGCATCGTCACCGTGGAAGCGCACGTTGGAGAACTCGGTGCCGCCGCACAGGCCCGGCTCCACGTTGGTGACGCGGATGGCGGTACCCGCCAGATCAGCGCGCAGGTTGAGGCTGAACTGCTTCACGAACGCCTTGGTGGCGCCGTAGACGTTACCGCCCGGATAGGGGTAGGTACCCGCGATGGAGCCGATATTGATGACATGGCCGCGATTGCGCGCCACCATGCCCGGCAGTAGCAATCGGGTGAGCAGGGTCAGACCGCTGATGTTGGTGGCGATCATCTGCTCCCAATCTTCAAGATCCGCCTTGTGGGCCGGCTCCAACCCCAGCGCCAGACCGGCGTTGTTGACCAGCAGATCCACCTCGCTCCAGGCGGCTGGCAGGCCGGCGATGGCGGCGCGGGTGGCCGCCTTGTCCTGCACGTCGAACGCCAGCGGCAGGAACTGCTCGCCCAGCTCGTCAGCCAGCGCAGCCAGCCGCTCGGCGCGGCGACCGGTGCCGATCACCTTGTAGCCCGCCTGCACCAGCTGGCGGCTGATGGACTCACCAAAACCGGACGAGGCGCCCGTTACCATTGCAATCATCTGAACCTCCATATCTACACCGATATTGTTATTTATCTGTTTGAATCTATTCAGATTCATTCATCGCTCAATTCACGTCCGGTCGCCTTGCGCCAGACAAATACCACCAGATGGAGCAGCAACAGGCCCGAGCCACCCAGCGCAAACAGCAGGCCGGTGAGGGCGTTGACCGAGGTGTCGGCGCCGCACCACCACCAGACCAGCCAGCCAATCAGGCCGATGACGAAGGTCTGGCCGGCGCAGACCGGACAGCGCCCCAGCTTGGCCCTGATGGCGGTGGCAAGACAGTTGTCGCAGCTCATCCTGCTCCTCTATTCTGCTCGTTCAACATGATCAGTTGGCCTGTGCAGAGGGCTTGCGCGCCTGAGTGCGAGCCACTCTGCGCCGCTCACGCTCCTCGTCGCTCACCAGCGGCAGCACCAGCCGGTGGGCGTGCTGGTCGCGGCCATAGTAGTCCGCCAGCCGCTGCTGGGGGCGAAATCCCAATCCCTGATAGAGCGCCAGCGCCTCTTCGTTGGCGTCCCCCACTTCGAGGCGAATCGCCCCCCAGCCAGCGGCCTTGCCCTCGCGGATCACCTGCTCCAGCAGACGGCGGGCCCAGCCCAGACGACGCACTGTCCAGCGGATGGCCAGCGCCTGAATGACCAGCCGATCCCAGCCTCTGTGCTCCAGCAGGCAGAGATAGCCCATCAGCTGATGTTTCTCGTCCAGCAGCAACAGGGTGCGCCCCTTGGCGTGGGCCAGCAGATAGTGCCAGCGGCTGCGGCCAAAGGCGACTTCGGGAGGAAAACAGTAGCGTTCCAGATTAACGATGGCGCCCAGATCATCGGTTCGGGCCGCACGTACGGTCAACACGGGGAGTCCTTGTTCGGTTATTTATCCTCAGCACCAAAAATGCGACTTGTATCACAAGTTACCAAGGCGTCATATTAGGCACTGTAACCTCTTGTTTCCCCTCGCGCCATTGTCGTGCTTGTCGGTGCATCGAAGCCCACTGGGGATCCTGCCTGTTCAGGCAGTCTGATCTGTGGAGCCGAAAATATGAGTACCTATGTCATCGTCGAAGAGCTGGGCGACTGGCCTTGCCATGCCGATTATCTGCTGACCGCCCGCACCTATCTGCAACATGGCGTACCGACCACCGGCGGCCGACCCCGCATCATCAACCTCTGCCGCAATCTGGAGCACCTGAGCGCAGGCTACTACTGCTCGCTGCTGGCCCAGGCCCGCGGCCACCACTGCCTGCCGGGTCTGCAAGCCATCAGCCGACTGCAACCCCAGCAGCCACCGGCCAAGCTGTGGCGCAAGGCGCAGGGATGGCTGGCCCAGCAGAGCGAGGATCGGATTAGAGTGCGCGCCATCTTCGGCCAGTGTGAACAGAGCGAGCTGGCGGGGCTGGCCCGCTACTACTATGGCCTCAGCCAGTTGCCGCTGCAGGAGCTGACCCTCAAGCGCGGCCGCCACGGCTGGTCGGTGCGCCAGCAGCAGAGCCTGTCGCCGCTGGAGCTGAGCCCAAGCGAGAAGGAGTTGATGCTGCACCACGCTCAGGCACTGGTGGGGACAGGTGACGAGGAGCAGGCGGCGCCGCTCTATCAGCTCGCCATTCTGGTCGACCCGGATGACGGCCGTGCCAGCAGTGACGGGTTGGCGCTGGAGCGCTTTATCCGGGCTGCCGCCGCCCAGGGCATCCGTGCCGAGATCCTGCCACCATCGGCCATCGAGCGGCTACCGGAGTTCGATACCCTCTGGCTGCGTGCCGAAACTGCGGTCGGCCACTACACCTTCGAATTTGCCCACCGTGCCGAGCAACTGAAGATGCCGGTGATCGACAGCTCCCGCGCCATCCTCGCCTGCAGCAACAAGCTCTACCTCTACGAGCTGATGGTGCGCAGCGGCGTGCCCATGCCGCCCACCATGGTGGTGACCCGCCGCGGCCGCCACCATGTGGACGAGCTGGTGCAACGGCTCGGCCTGCCGCTGATGGTGAAGGTGCCCGACGGGGCGCAGGGGCGCGATCTCGCCATGGCCAGCGACGAGCAGCAGCTGGCCCGCCTGCTGGACGAGGGGCTGGCCCGCTCCGCCCTGCTGCTGGTGCAGAGCCGGATCCCCGCCGAGTTTGACTGGCGCATCGGCTTTCTCGACGGCTCGCCGTTGTTTGCCTGTCGCCGCTACCGGCCCGAGCCCGGCAACCGCATCCGCCGGCGCAAGCACCCCCTCGACATGAGCCGCATCGAGGCGCTGCCGCTCAACGAAGTGCCGGAGCGGGTGCTGCAGACCGCCCGCCGCGCCGTCCATCAGCTCGGCAATGGCCTCTACGGGCTCGATTTGCGCCAGCAAGGGCGTGACTGCGTGCTGCTGGAGATCGTCGACAACCCCTGGATCCGCGGCGATATCGAAGACAAGGAGGCGCAGGATCTCTACGAGCGACTGGCCCGCGCCTTCCGTCAGCGGCTGGAAAACCGGGGCCAGAGCACCGCATAACCCCGCCATGACTTTGTCGCCCACAATGACAGAGAGGGCCCCGCGATGGGGCCCTCTCTCATATCAAAGCGTGCTGTGGCTGACTTATTGCAGACGCAGGAAACGCCCGCTCAAGGGCGGTATCTCCACCGTCACACTGCTGCCGCCAATGGCCAGACTCTCCCCGCTCTGCAGATCCACCAGCGCGCTGCCACTGCGCAGTTTGCCCGTAGGCAGGTTGTAGCTGAGCGCCGTGGTGGAGAGGTTGAGCAGGTAGACTATCTGCTCCCCCGCCGTCTGCTTGATGTCACCATAGAGACTGCCCTCGGCCACCAGTTTGACTCGCTCTCCCTGATAGAGCGCGGGCTGGGCGGCGCGCATCGCCAGCAGCTGGGCCAGCCACTCTTTCAACTCAGCCTGTTCGCTACCCGGCACAAAACCGGTGACAGCGGGCACCTTGCCGTCGCTGCGGGCCACATGATCGTCGCACAAGCCCTGCGCCGCACAGTCACCGCCGACCTTGGCAGCAAAGCCCGGCACCTCGTCGCCAAACTCCTCGCCATAGTAGAAGGTAATCGGGCCGGAGCGAGCCGCCATAAAGCTGAAGGCCGCCTTGTGGCGCTGCCAGTACTCGGTCGATTTAAAGTTGCCGCGCTCCAGCAAATCACCAAAACGCACCAAATCGTGGTTGCCCAGCATCAGGTTTGGCATGGCGTGATTCGGGTAGTTCTCCACCTTGTTCCAGCTGGCATCGAGCACGCTGGCCCCCTGCCCGCCCTTGCCGGACTCCTCCACCGCCAGCGCCTGCACGATGCCGTAGCGCAACGGGAAGTCAAAGGCCGAGGAGAGCGCCGGATTGTCGCTGCTGCCATAAGCCTGAGCGCGAATATCGTCAGCCCCCTTCCACACCTCGCCCACCATGTAGCCAAGGGTGCCCCACTGCTGCCCGGCGGCCTTGCGCGCTGCGCTGGCCTGCTCCACATCGCTGCGAATGGCGCGCCAATCATCCAGCCCAAGCTGATAGGCCTGATCGAGGCGCCAGCCGTCGATGCCGTACTGCTCGACCCAATAGCGGGCCACCTCCTTGAAGTAGGCGAGGCTCTCCGGCTTGCTGTAATCCACCAGCTGGCCGGGATAACCCGCACCGCCGCTGGTGAGGGCTGGCAGACGCCCCTCTGGCGAGGGCTTGCTCACCCCCACCTTGTTGACGTGGCCAAACACCCCGTCGAGGAAAACATAGAAGCCGCGCTGGTGCGCCCCGTCCACCAGCTGTTTGAGCTTGGCATTGCTGCCAAAGTTGGGATCCACGGTGAAAAAGTCGCAGGCGAAGTAGCCGGTGGCATCGAGCTTGTTATCGCCGCCTTGCCCCGCGCAGGAGTCGAACACCGGGGTGAGCCAGATGGCGTTGACGTTGAGACTCTTGATGTGGTCGAGACTGTCGATGATCCCCTGCAGATCGCCGTTGTGCTGGGAGGGGCCATAGCCGACGCCGTAGTTGGCAGTGCCGTCACCATCGGCAAACGACTCCACCATTACCTGATAGATGCGCAGGTTGCAGGCGGGTTGATCGTCGCCATAGCAGGCACGACTGGCCGTGGCGACCGGAGGGTGGGTGACCGGCCAGGGCGGGATCGCACTTTGTTAATGAAATTTGAACAGGCAGATCGTCTGTGATCTAATCGCGTCTCCATGCAGGAGGCACGCGCTATGACGTTGATTGAACACCTTACCCTTGTCGAAGAAACTCGCTCTGAGATCAATCGTAAACATAACCTGGTTGATGTCATGTTCCTTGTCATCAGTGCCATCATGAGTGGTGCCGAGGGCTGGAATGACATCGAAACCTATGGCGATTCAAAGATCGATTGGCTCCGTCAGCATCGCCCCTTTGCCAACGGCATCCCGCGGCGTCACACGGTTGCCCGCATTCTGCGCTGCATTGTCATCGATACCTTGCTTGAAGCGTTGCTGTGCTGGGTCAATGAACAGCGCACTCATCAGGGCAAACCCATCATTGCCTTTGATGGCAAGGTGTTACGCGGCTCCTTTCGGGGAAATGCCAAGGATGCGCTTCAGTTGGTCACGGCTTACGATACCGAAAATGGGCTGGTGTTAAGCCAGAAAGCAACCCCTAACAAGAAGGGGGAAATCGAAACCGTCAAAGATATGCTGGACATTCTTGAGCTAAAAGGAGCCGTTGTCACACTCGATGCGTTGCATTGTCAGCGTGAGACACTGGAGAAAATCAGCGAGAAGAAGGCTCATGTAGTGGTACAGGTCAAGAATAATCAACCGAAGCTGTATCAAGCGGTTCAATCGCAATTCCAGTCACTGTTTGACGCCCAGAAAGAGAAGATTGTCGTCGAGCACAAAGAGAGTGGACATGGCCGCCAGGAAGAGCGTTATGTGTTTCAATTAAAAGCCAAATTACCGCCAGAGTTGACGGAGAAATGGCCGACAATCCGCAGCATCATTGCCGTTGAGCGTCACCGCAGCGCCAACGGAAAAGGAACGGTAGATACCTCTTACTATGTCAGCTCGTTATCCCCCAAGCACAAGCTGCTAGGGCACTATATACGGCAGCACTGGCGGATAGAGAACAGCCAGCATTACATTCTTGATGTGGTGTTCAACGAGGATGCTTCCAGGATAGCGATGGAGGATGCGGTCGAGAATATGGCGCTATTCCGGCGGTTCGTATTGAATATCGTAAAACAGAGCAATTGTGGTGCTC